>DHQK01000053.1:0-13304 GCA_002411085.1 Marinilabilia sp. UBA5340
GGGACTCGTTTCATTTGAAATAGGCTACTCAACTATTTCACTGTGTTAGAAAACTTTTTATTCTATTTTTTAACAGTCTCTAAATCGATTTGTGGATGGATTTTAAGATTATATCAGATTTTCAGCCGACAGGGGATCAGCCAGAGGCGATCAGACAGCTTGTAGAAGGAGTGAACAGCGGAAGTCCCTATCAAACATTGTTGGGAGTGACCGGATCCGGGAAGACTTTTACCATTGCCAATGTTATTGAGAAAGTGCAGAAGCCTACCCTTATTCTCAGCCACAACAAAACATTGGCTGCTCAGTTATACGGAGAGTTTAAGAGTTTCTTTCCTGAAAATGCCGTGGAATACTTTGTTTCGTATTATGACTATTACCAGCCAGAGGCTTATATTCCTGTTTCTGATACGTACATTGAAAAAGATCTTTCCATCAACGACGAAATTGAAAAACTCAGATTAAGTGCCACTTCGGCACTTCTGTCCGGTCGACGTGATGTTATTGTGGTATCATCTGTATCGTGTTTGTATGGTATTGGTAATCCTGAGGATTTTCATGCCAATGTGATCTCATTGGAACTTGGCCAGGATATCGGACGAAATAAGTTTTTACGTCATTTGGTGGAGGCGCTTTATTCCAGAAATGAGGTCGAGTTTGATCGAGGAAACTTCAGAGTTAAAGGGGATACGGTAGAGATTTTTCTCGCCTATGCTGATCATGCATGCCGGGTCATTTTTTGGGGAGATGAAATTGAGGCTATTGAGACTTTTGATCCGATAAATAATATTACCCTGTCATCTGTTGATAAGATTCTGATATATCCTGCTAATATTTTTGTAACTACTAAAGAACGAATCCATCAAGCTATCAGAATGATCCAGGATGATCTGGTGAAACAGGTTGAGTATTTTCGGGAAATAGGAAAGCCATTGGAGGCTAAAAGGCTGGATGAGAGGGTGAATTATGATCTTGAAATGATCAGAGAATTGGGGCATTGTCCGGGAATCGAGAATTACAGCCGCTATTTCGATGGACGTGCCGAAGGAACAAGGCCTTTCTGCCTGCTTGATTATTTCCCCAATGACTTTTTGACCGTAGTAGATGAAAGCCACGTTACGCTTCCGCAGATCAGAGCTATGTACGGAGGAGACTACAGTCGAAAGCAGAATCTGGTGGAGTATGGATTTCGCCTTCCTGCAGCGATGGATAACCGGCCTTTGAAGTTTGATGAGTTTGAAAATATTACCAATCAGTCCATTTTTGTAAGTGCAACTCCTGCTGACTATGAAATGGAGAAGAGTGAGGGTGTTGTGGTTGAGCAGGTTATCAGGCCGACGGGTTTGCTTGATCCGATTATTGATGTCAGGCCCAGTCTCAATCAGATTGATGACTTGCTGGAAGAAATCAGGAATAGAGTTCAAATTGACGAGCGGGTTTTAGTTACAACATTAACCAAAAGGATGGCTGAGGAATTAACCAAATACCTTCAGAATTTGAGTATAAAAACAGAATATATTCATTCTGATGTGGATACACTTGATCGGGTTAAAATCATGGAGTATCTTCGTAACGGTGAAATAGATGTGCTGGTTGGAGTTAACCTTTTGCGTGAAGGGCTGGATTTACCTGAGGTGTCTCTGGTTGCCATTCTGGATGCAGACAAAGAAGGCTTTTTGAGATCCACCCGGTCATTGACCCAGACCGCCGGCCGTGCAGCCCGCAACCTGAATGGTCTGGTTATTATGTATGCTGACTCTGTTACCAAATCGATGCAGGAGACCATTGATGCTACCAATTATCGCAGAGAAAAACAGTTGAGTTACAATGAAAAAAATGGGATAACTCCTGCTGCCATCATAAAAAAGCGTTCCAGCGCATTTGGAACTGAAGAAAAGGTGGAGAAACCGACTCCCGTAGCGCATGCCTATTCAGGGCCTGAAGACCAGGGGGTGGATGTAGCCGCAGATCCTGTTCTTTCTTACATGTCGCCTGAAAAACTGGAGAAAACCATAGCACAAACTAAAAAGGCTATGCAACAGGCTGCAAAAGAACTTGACTTTATTCAGGCAGCCCAATATCGTGACGAAATGTTCAGGTTGGAGAAACTACTTAAAAAGAAGCAGAAGTAATTGCATTAGTATTTTGTTAAATTATATGAATGAGGAAAGTTAAATAAGTTTCTCAAGGATTTTGAAAAATAAAAAGCATCGCTATTTAACAAAGCGATGCTTTTATAGAATTATATCTTAAGTGTAGTTTCTTTATTAAAAGAAAAGGAATCTCTTGTTGTTTCGTCTGGCAGGCGACCTGCGGGATTTTGATCTGTAATAGTTTCTTGTTTTCAGGTAACTTTTACGATTAAATCTAGGATCATTGCCAATTTTGCTGTCCTGGATAACAAAAGTAACACCCACAAGAAAGTTGTAATAGAAATCATTTCCTGACGTTTGTACCGGATTGATTTCATTTATCCAGTCATCTCCGGCATACCATACATCATGCACATCCATTTTGTCGGTAAAAGGCATGGCCCCAGTAGCTTCAACATTGATGCTGATTAAAGGGTTGATCCAAATAGAAGCACCACCACCAAAAGATACCAAAGGGGCAATTTCGGAAGCCGAACGCCATTCCTCATCTTCAACTCCTCCGCCAATTTCTCCCCAGTATTCAGTGGCGCTATAATAGACAAGCCCTACGTTTAAATGTGCATAAGGCTGAAGTGTTCTTTGGCGGAAATAGCCCAGGATATGGTTGAGTGGGCGATAAGTTCCACCTACAGTAAATTCACCATAAATATTGTTGAAATAAGCATATTCCAAACCACTCTCAGGAAACACCTGAGTTCCTTTCATTTGTCCGGCAATGATCTGGGTGCGAGCGGAGAACATCTCATTTATTTCACGGTCAGCAACACCTCCGAAGGAGAAACTCCCTCTGGACTCATCTACCAGGTCACCAAAAAACATATTGTAACCACCTTTGGCAGTGACACTCATACCTTCCAAGATGTTGAAATCCCCTTTTCTACGTCGTTGGGCATCGCTATTTCCCGGCAGGAGGAATGCTATAACTAATATTAATATGGAAAATTTTGCGCTTTTATGCATGAACAGTATAAGTTAATGTGTCTTAAACCGACTGTAAAAATGGGAAAAACTTTACTAATACAAAAACTGCATACGTGTGTTTGTGGTTAAAGTTGACATTTTATTGGCTCTTTTTTTACAAAATGCATAAAATGTTATTTTATCGGTCGTATTATTTCCACATAAAAATCAACAAAAACGGGACTTATGAACCCGGATAATGATAATTGAATGGAAAAGTAATAAATTTTCCTGAATTCCGGTATTTATTTTTACTTTAAAAAACACTTCCACTTGAAAACGTATAATATTACGTTAAATATTTCTCAAGGTTACTTCTGTTTCGAGGCGACACAAATTCCTTTCCAGCAGAAGTATATAGATAGTTTATCTCTTCTGAGAAATGTTCTTCTACTTTTCGTCGAACCACTTTCATGGTACTGTTTAGTAGTTTGTTGGATTCCGTGAAGGGCTCCGGAAGTACCATGCTTGCAGCCGGAAGCCAGCGGAGAGGAAACATATTTTCCAGTTTTCCCCCCTTTTTGAATTGTCCCAATTGTTCGTAAATGGCCTGTAATACCTGATTGCTTTTTTCCTCTGAAGTAAGATCATCATCAAGTTCTCTAAGAAATTGATTGACCTTTTCTTTATTGGGTACGATGAGACCAATGGTATAAGGATTCTGATTGTTGTGTAATACAAACTGGTCGATTAACGGACAGTGATCAATGATTGCTTCTTCAATGCCCTCTGGACTGTATTTTTCACCATCAGAGCCTATAAGGAGACTTTTAAAGCGTCCTAATACATATAAATATCCTTCAGCATCTATATAACCCAGATCACCGGTATATAACCAACCGTCCTTAATAGTTTCTTTCGTTGCCTTCTCGTTTTTCCAGTATCCCAGCATTATATTCTCTCCTTTTACCACAATCTCTCCTGATATTCCTGCGGGTAATTCTTCGCCTTCCTGATTGCAGATTTTTACTTGCAGGTCTTGCAATATTGGACCGGAGGAGCCTAATTTATGGTGATTGGGGGTGTTGGCAGAAATTATAGGGGCTGCCTCGCTAAGTCCGTAACCCTGATACATTGGAATGCCCAATGCATAGAAGAAACGCTGCAAGTCAATATCGAGAAGGGCTCCGCCACCAATAAAAAACTGAAGATTGCCGCCAAATCGAGTGCGGATGGTTTTGAACAGAATGCGGTCAAAAAGGGTATAAAGAGGAGCTGTAATTTTCTTTAATCCCCGGCCTTTGTCGTTACCTTTGCCATTATACCATATCGCATATTTCATTGCAGTTTGAAAAAGTGCTGAAACAAATTTGCCTTTGGAAGCAATTCCTTTTTCAATGTTTTTTCTGAAATTTTTGGCCATGGCAGGCACACTCATCAAAACGTGGGGCTGAATTTCAAGAATGTTATTGGAGAAGTTCTTTAGTGTTTCTATTTGATTTTTGCCGCTTTCAACAGATGCGATGGAAGCTCCTTTGTACATAAATGCATATAATGCAGCTGTGTGGGCAAAGGCATGATCCCAGGGCAGCACTACAAGGGTTCTGAAATGGGCGGGAATGTCGATGAAACTAAAGGCTTGCTCCACATTGGCCGTGTAGTTACGGTGTGACAACATGATTCCCTTGGGTTGGGCTGTAGTTCCAGAGGTGTAGGAGATGTTTGCTATGTCACTGAAATGAACTGTTTTTTTTCTTTCTTCAACTATTTGGGGATTTTTCTCAAGCAAATCCTTCCCTTTCAGTAACAGCTCGCTATAAAGGAATTCGTTCTCTTCTAAAACGTCAACAGAATCAAGGACTATAACCCTTTCAACTTTTGTGAGTTCCTTTTTTATCTGACGTATTTTGGGTAATTGGTTTCCGGACACAATGATAACCTTTGTATCGGAATGAACCAGCCTGAAAATTAAATCCTGATCGGCTTCAAGCTTGGTGCTTAATGGAACATTCACTGCCCCGCAATAAAGAATGGCTAATTCAGCAATAAGCCATTGGTTGCGGCCTTCCGATAAAAGAGCCAATCGGTCTCCTTTTTCTATTCCTATGTTGATGAGTCCTGCTGTCAGCTCAATGACCTGTTTTTGAGTCTCTTTATAGTTGGTTGGCTGAAACCTTCCATCTTTCTTTTCCCAAAGAAGTGGATGATCGCCGTACCTGTTTACTTTTTCTTCAAAATAGTCAATTATACTAATCATAGTTTGAATGTTTGTCTATATATACAAATGTAGAAAAACTATTTTATTTAAGTGTTCGTCTTCGTACAGGCATTATTTCATTTCGTACAAATTTCTATTATTGATGTACTTGTTAATTTATTGAAATGCAGTTCTTTGTGGGGTGTGGCAAAATACTTGATATTATTAATTCAGATTATATTTCAGTGTTAACCAAGCCTGATTTATGCATGAATCAGGTCAAATAAAACCAGATAGAAATGAGTGTTTCTAAAAAAGTGTTTTCCGGATGGCTATTGTTTTTTTTCTTTCTTGGAATTTCTTCACCAGGCGGAGCCTCAGTACTCCGGTCTGAAGAGGACAGTTTGGCGTGTCTTCAGGAATTGTCTGTTGCCTCTCTCGCTCTGGAGAAGGAAATGTACAAACAAGCCTTAACTTCATGGAGATCTTTGTTTTTTAATTGTCCGGATGTAAGTGTCCGTATTTATTCTGATGGTGTCAAACTCTGGCATCATCAAATTGGTGCCGCTGTGAACGAGGAAGACCGCCAGGCTGCTATTGATACCCTATTGATGGTTTATGATCAACGTAATACTTATTTTGGTGATCATGAAAAGTATTCATCCGGGTGGATTTGTGGTAGAAAGGGAATGGAGATTCTGCGCTACAGAAGGGGAAATCTGAAGTATCTGCATGAAGCTTACAAGTGTTTTGAGGATAGCTATAACCTTATGGGCGATAAAACTGAGCCCGCTGTTCTTGTAGCATGGATGGAAAGTGCCAGGGTCCTTCAGGAAAAGGGAATAATTACCGGAATAAATTTTTTACGCGATTTCATAAAAATATACGAGCACACCGGAAGCGATGCCTTTAAAAAGTATTACGGAAGTGCAATCGCTTCAAAAGTGAACAACGCATTGACCACTATTTTTGAGAAAGCAGGAATTCAAAACTGTCAGGTATATGAGGAGGCTATAGGAGGATTGGAATTTGTAAAGCAGTTTAGCGGGCAGGAAATTGCTGTATACCTTGAGGTGTTGAAAATGGGCGGATGCGATGATTCTGAAATTTATGCCTCTTTGTTGGAACAGGAATATGAAGTCAATCCATCATCCAAAGCTGCGGGAAATCTGGCCCGGCTTTTTATACGGCAGGAACGCTTTTCCAGGGCTGTTGAATTTTATACGAATGCAATTGATGTCAGTGAAAATGATAGCATGAAGGCCGTTTTTTATTATGAATTGGCTGTATTGCAAGATGCCCACTTTGGGAAAAAGGTGCAGGCAACTCAACTGGCAAAAAAAGCTTCTCTGTTGTTACCGGAATGGGGTAAACCTCATTTGTTGCTCGGGAGTATTTATGCAAGAGCTTCTGATCAAATTGAAGGAGACGAAATTGCAAAAAATGCTGTTTACTGGGCCGCAGTGGATCAGTTTATGGTTGCCATGCAAAAAGACAGTATCTGCAAAAATGAAGCGATGGAACAGATTGAAATTTTTTCTCAATACTTCCCGGACAAACAGACCTGTTTCTTTTATGGTCTGGAGAAGGGAGAGGAGTTTGTTGTTGGGGAGTGGATAAATGAGTCAACTATAGTCAGATATCGATAATTGTTCTTTGGGTGGATTGTGAAAACGGGCCGGATCTTTATGATCGGCCCGTTTTTTTATTATTTCGTATCGAATTTGAAAACCGTTGTATGATTGTAAGGCTTTTCTGGTGTTACAATGCATGAAGGAAATGAGGGATGATTTGGTGAGTCAGGAAAATACTGGGTTTCGAAACAAAATCCTCCAAACCTTTCGAAATTTCGCTCTGAATTTTTGTATGTACCATCCAGGTGATATCCGGAATAAAACTGCATCCCAGGCATTGTCGTAAATACTTCCAAAGTACGTCCCGATTCATTCTCCCGGGCAATGGCAGCACGTCTCAGATCTCCTTCTTCACCATTGACCACAAGGTTGTGGTCGTAGGCATCCTGAGGGAGGTGATTCAGTCGTTCACCAATCTTATGAAATTCTCTGAAATCGAAAGGGGTGTCTTTGGTTGAGATAATATCTCCAATAGGAATGTCATCTTTTTTGGGAGTATACTCATCTGCCATAATCATTACTTCATGATTCAAGATGTTGGTATCCTTTCCACTTAGATTGAAATAACTGTGGTTCGTGAGATTTACCGGGGTTGCCGCGTCACTTTTTGCATTGTAGTCAATGATAAGTTCATTTTCGTTACTAAGAAAAAAACGCACCTCTACTTCAAGGTTTCCGGGATATCCTTCATCATTGTCAGGACTATTCAGGCTCATAATTAAGACCTGCCCGGCATCGGTGTCTTCAATTTTCGGTTCCCAAATCCGGGAGTGAAAACCGGTAGGGCCTCCGTGTAGGTGGTTGTTGCCGTTATTCACTTTTAACTTATATTTTTTCCCGTTGAGATCAAAATGACCTTTGGCAATTCTGTTGGCAAAACGACCAACCGTAGCCCCAAAGAATACGCAATTTCCAAGATATTGGTTGGAAATATATTCCATCGGGTCATCAAATCCCAGTACAATATTGGCCAATTCACCATTCTTGTCCTTTGTTTCAAGCCTGGTTATGGTTGCCCCGATATTTGTGATTTGTATGGTGGTTCCACTGTCGTTTTTTATTTCAAATAACTTAACGGATTTATTCCGGGCGTTATTGGATACATTGAGTTCTTTGATATTCATTTTTAAAGGTTTAGTGTGCTTTAATAATTTATTTAAGCCTTATATGAAAACAGTGCGTTTTTGATCGTGATACAGTGTAAATGTCAGAAAAAGACTGACATCCAATTGGGCAAATGTAAAAAAAAAATGTGTTTTTTGCTTTTAATTCGGGAAACTGAACCGAAATAATTTTAGGGGTATACACATCACAAATGGGCTATGTTTTATAGAATTATTGCTTGTTAAAAATGGGTTTTATCTTGTTATCAGTGTTTTAGGATTCACTGGCAAAATCCTGTGTCATTTTAGCTGAATTTGCAAGCAATTAACTGAAATCTTTGTGTGACTGTTTCATAGAATTATTCCCTTAAATGTGTTAATTTTGCAGTCTCAAAATACAAACTGCTTAAAACTGAAAATCAAATGGTCCTTTTCTTTCAGGGAGAAAACCGGCAGATTCTTGCTGTTGGTTGTAAAAATTCCCTTTCTCAAGCTAATTTGGAAAAGCTCACATGGCTCTTCGATGGTGCCTGCTTAATGGATGAAAAAAATCTGAACGGTTTTTTTGTCGGGCCCAGACGGGAAATGATAACTCCCTGGAGTACCAATGCCGTAGAAATTACCCAGAATATGGGGATTGAAGGAATTCAACGTATTGAAGAATTCTTTGGTGCTGATAATGAAGATGCAGAATTTGATCCCATGTTGCAGGTGCTGTATAAAGGATTGGATCAGGATATTTTTCAGATTCATAAAGAGCCTGAACCAATTGAGTTTATTGAGGACATTGAATCTTACAATGAAAAAGAAGGACTGGCACTTAATTCAGACGAAATTAGCTATCTGAATGAATTGAGCGAACGTTTAGGACGCAAACTCACAGACAGCGAGGTTTTTGGTTTTTCACAGGTCAACTCGGAACACTGCCGCCATAAGATATTTAACGGGACTTTTGTTATTGATGGAGAAGAGAAACAAAGCTCTCTTTTTCAGTTAATAAAACGAACATCCAAAGAAAACCCCAATTACCTGGTCTCTGCCTATAAAGATAATGTAGCTTTTATTGAGGGACCTGTAATTAAGCAGTTTGCTCCAGGTCGTCAGGATACCTCTGATTTTTTTGCTGAAAAAGATGTAGAGTCGGTTCTTTCGTTAAAGGCCGAGACACATAACTTTCCTACCACTGTAGAGCCTTTTAATGGTGCCGCCACAGGTTCAGGAGGGGAAATTCGTGATCGTTTGGGAGGAGGAAAAGGCAGTTTGCCCCTCGCCGGTACCGCTGTTTACATGACCAGCTATTCACGTTTGGAAAAAGGACGTGCCTGGGAGGAAAAATTCAAAGCACGCCCATGGCTGTATCAAACACCTGAGCAAATATTGATCAAAGCTTCCAACGGAGCCAGTGATTTTGGAAACAAGTTTGGTCAGCCGCTGATTTGTGGCTCTGTCCTTACTTTTGAGCATTTCGAAGGGTATCACAAGTTTGCTTTTGATAAGGTGATAATGCTTGCAGGAGGAATTGGTTTTGCAAAAAAAACTGACAGTCTTAAGGATACTCCCGCAAAAGGCGACCGGGTGGTAGTTCTGGGAGGAGACAATTACCGCATTGGTATGGGCGGTGGTGCTGTGTCATCGGTTGCCACGGGTGAATATGATAATGCCATTGAACTTAATGCAGTTCAGCGATCCAACCCGGAAATGCAAAAACGTGCTATGAATGCCATTCGCGCCATGGTGGAGGGAGACGAGAATCCTATTGTTTCTATTCATGACCATGGAGCTGGAGGACATCTGAATTGCTTGTCTGAATTAGTTGAAGAGACTGGTGGAACCATTCATCTGGATAAATTACCTGTGGGTGACCCTACATTGTCTGCACGAGAGATTGTAGGGAATGAATCACAGGAGAGAATGGGCCTGGTACTCCATGAAGATCATGTTGATATTCTGAAACGCGTGGCAGAACGGGAGCGATCACCATTTTACGTGGTTGGAGAGACCACAGGTGATATGCAATTCAAATTTGAGGATGATAAGGGGAATGCTCCTATTGATCTTCAATTGGCTGATATGTTTGGGAACCCCCCAAAGACAGTTATGAATGATGAAAGTGTTGAAAGGAAATTTGAAGAACTCGAATATTCTGATGATCAGGTGGAGCAATACTTAGAGGCTGTTCTTCAATTGGAGTCTGTTGCATGCAAGGACTGGCTCACCAATAAAGTGGACAGGTCTGTGACCGGGAAGGTGGCGCGTCAGCAGAATATTGGGGAAATGCAGCTTCCTTTGAGTAATCTTGGGGCTACGGCTATCGATTATTCCGGTATTAAAGGAATGGCTACTTCAGTTGGGCATGCGCCGGGTATTGGTTTGGTTGATGCAGCTGCCGGTTCTGTAGTTTCTGTAGCCGAATCCTTAACCAATATCGTTTGGGCACCATTGACGCATGGACTGAAAGGAGTAAGTTTGAGTGCTAACTGGATGTGGCCCTGCCGGAATAAAGGGGAGGACGCCCGTCTTTATGAAGCTGCAGAAGCTATCAGTGATTTTACATGCGATTTGGGGATCAATATTCCTACAGGAAAAGATTCTCTTTCCATGACCCAGAAATACCCAGATGGAGAGGTAGTTATGTCACCGGGTACAGTTATTATCAGTGCTGCCGGAGAAGTTGAGGATGTTCGGAAAATTGTCACTCCTCTTTTGAAAAAGGATGTTAATTCATACTTGCTGCATGTAGACCTTTCTTTTGATTCCATGAAACTGGGCGGAAGCAGCTTTGCACAGGTTATTAGCAAATTGGGAAATGAAGCTCCAACGGTAACTGACGCTGAATATTTCAAAAAAGGTTTTGAAGCCATTCAGCAACTCATTCGTGAAGGATTGATTTTGGCGGGTCACGATGTTTCTGCCGGTGGTTTGGTAACTACGCTTCTGGAAATGTGTTTCGCCAATAAGGACTTTGGAATTGCTGCAGATCTGACCGATATGCAGGAAGATGATCCTGTGAAATTGCTCTTTAGCGAGAACCCCGCAGTGGTAATTCAGGTTTCCGAATTAGAGAAGGTTTCTGCTGTTTTTGAAGAGGCAGGCATTCGTTTTGGTATTATTGGAAAGCCTGTGAAGGAACGAAAACTTACGGTAAATACTTCAGCCAAAGAGTTTGTTTTTGATATTGACAAGCTTAGAGATGTATGGTACCGGACTTCTTATTTGCTGGATCGTGATCAGAGTGGTGCTCAGAAAGCCAAAGAACGTTTCGAAAACTATAAAAACCAAGCCCTTAAGTTTCAGTTTCCCGGTCATTTTGAGGGAACAGATCAATCGCTTGGTTTGGATCAACCCAAAAGATTAGCTAAAGCTGCCATTATCCGTGAGAAAGGAGTAAATGGAGATCGGGAAATGGCTTACTCATTATACAAAGCAGGTTTTGCTGTTAAAGATGTACACATGACCGACCTTATATCAGGTCGTGAAACGCTTGAGGAAATTGATTTTATTGTATTTGTTGGTGGGTTCTCCAATTCAGATGTTCTGGGGTCTGCAAAAGGATGGGCCGGGGCTTTTCTTTACAACGAGAAGGCCAAGAAAGCCCTTGACAACTTTTATGCCCGCCCTGATACATTGAGTCTTGGTATTTGCAATGGTTGTCAGTTGATGGTAAATCTTGACCTGGTGAACCCCGAACATGATCAGAAAACTAAAATGTTGCACAATGATTCTCACAAGTTTGAATCCATTTTCCTGACGATGAAGATTCAGGCCAATGACTCTGTAATGCTTAAGTCTCTTGCAGGTTCACAGATTGGTGTATGGGTTGCCCACGGAGAAGGGAAGTTCAAATTGCCACTCGAAGAGAGTGCTTATCACATCCCCGGGAAGTATGGCTATGAGGCATATCCGGCCAATCCCAACGGAAGTGATTACAATGCAGCGGCAATTTGTTCCCATGATGGTCGCCATCTGGCTATGATGCCTCACCTCGAAAGGGCTGTTTTCCCATGGCAATGGGGATACTACCCCGAGGAGAGGGCCAATGATGAAGTAACCCCCTGGATGGAAGCTTTTGTGAATGCACGCAAATGGATTGAAGCGAAGAAATAGAACTGTTTCTGTAGATAAATTAAAGCGGAGAATTTCCAAATCGGGATTTTCGCCGCTTTTTTTTAGTACTAAAAATATACTTCAGCGTGAATCATTTCTGATGGCACACCCTGGTTTTCGAGAATATCATAGACATCATGTATCATACTGCTGTTGCCACAAAGGAAACACCGGGTATTTGGACTTACCGGATGTTCCTCCAGGTAATGGGTTACCCGTCCGAAATAGGAATCATCATTTTTCTGTCTTGAGGTACAGGGAATATATCTGGCTGTCTCATAAAAACTGTCCTCATATTTCTCGGTGTTGTCCCGTATTCCATGTAAAAGAGTGTAATCCAGGTCAGGGTTGGATTTTATGAAGCTATGAAAGGGAGAGATTCCGGTTCCACTGGCAATAAACAGTAGCTTTTCATCAGGGTTGATCTTTACGGGTAGAGAGAAATATCCTACGGGCTCCTCTACAACAAGCATATTGCCCGGTAGCTGTTTCTTTAGTACAGGAGATATAAACCCATCGGTAACTTCTTTTACAAGGATTTCCAGGTAATCATCATGCTCCCCGCTGTAGATGGAATACTCTCTTGTATGAATACTGTTGGCCGGACCTACGTTGATATGTTGCCCCGCTTTGAAGCTGAGATTATTCTTCTCCAGTTTTACTACAAATGTTGATTCATTCAAATGTCGCATTTCCAATATCTCATGCAGTTTTGTTGAGATTTTGTTGGCTTCAGATACTTCGTTCATCTTTTTTGGTATTTATTTCAATCAGGTTTTTCTGTAATTGCTCTCAGTTGAGTATTTATTCAAAAAAAGAAACGGAAAGGAGAAGAAAAGGTTTAGAATAAAAGGATGAAAAAATCCGAAATGGAGTATATTATTTTTTTGGAACACATCAACAAATTAGTTATATTTTAGTTTTCCTTATGTTGATTAAATGAATAATTCATGATATACTCTAAATACAGGTCTAAAGAACTAAGCTGGCTTTACTTTAATGAGCGTGTTCTTCAGGAAGCATCCAAAAAGGAGGTTCCTCTCATAGAGCGAATTAAGTTTTTGGGGATATATTCAAATAACCTTGATGAATATTTTCGTGTACGTGTAGCCTTACTGAAAAGACTGGTGCAATTAGGGAAAGACTCTGAATTTGATGGAACTTCTCCACTTGATACTTTGCGAGAGGTAAACAGGGTGGTGCGTAAGCAGGGGTT
>DHQK01000053.1:13579-22116 GCA_002411085.1 Marinilabilia sp. UBA5340
TTCATGTTAGATGAAAAATCGTTGAATGAAAAGCAGGGAGAGTATGTTCGCAGAGTTTTTGAACATAAAGTCAGGCCCAAGCTCATGCCCATTATTATTAGCAAGCGCAGGCCGCTGCCAGATTTGAAGGACGATGCTATCTACCTTGGGGTTATTCTCCGTAAAAATGATACGTTTAAATCTATATATGCTTTGTTGGAATTACCTGTTGACGCATTAGGCCGTTTTTTTATAGTTCCTTCCAGCGAAAAAGCTACCTGTATGCTTTTGCTGGATGATGTCATCCGGTACGAGTTGAAGGACATTTTTTATATGTTTGAATTTGATGAAATCGGGGCCTATACATTTAAGTTAACACGAGATGCTGAACTGGATATCGATGATGATATTTCTGCAAGCTATGTAAGTGTCATTGCTCAAAGTCTGGAAAAGCGGAAAGATGCACCTCCCGTTAGATTTGTGTACGATAAGGAGATGCCGGATGATTTGTTGGAGATTTTGCTTCGAAAACTTCATTTTTCGAAAGATGACGCAATTATACAGGGTGGTCGTTACCATAATTTTAAAGATTTTATGGACTTTCCTAAGATTGGAGGTACCGATATGGTCTATGAACCTTTGCCACCCATACGTCATGAACATTACCCCAACGGACAATCGGTATTCCCGGTACTGCAGCAACGAGACATTTTGCTCCATTTTCCGTATCATTCTTTTTTGCATTTTATTGACTTTTTGAGAGAGGCGAGCATTGATCCCCTTGTCAGAGAGATAAAGATTACCATTTACCGGGTGGCCAAACACTCCAATGTCATGGATGCCCTGATTAACGCAGCACACAACGGAAAGAAAGTGACTGTGGTAATGGAATTGCAGGCACGTTTCGATGAAGCTCATAACATTAAATGGGCCAATAAACTTACTGATGCCGGAGTGAAAGTTATTTATGGTGTTAAAGGGCTCAAGGTACATTCTAAATTGTGTTATGTCGTCCGCAAAGAAGGAAATAAGTTAAAGCACTATGGTTGTGTGGGAACCGGGAATTTTAATGAGGATTCGGCAAGAGTCTTCAGCGATCATTTGCTAATGACAGCTCATGATGGTATTGCCCGTGAGGTGGGCGCTGTTTTCGATTTTTTCGATAAAAATTACCGAATAAGCCGTTACAACCATCTGTGGGTCTCCCCGTTCTATTTACGTAAGAAAATTAATGAATCAATTAACAGAGAAATTCGGATTGCCAAAAACGGAGGTGAAGCCAGGTTGTGGATAAAAGTTAATAACCTGGCCGATTACAAAATGATCAAAAAACTTTACGAAGCACAGAGAGCCGGGGTAGATGTTCGGTTAAATGTGCGTGGAATGTTTTCGCTCATCCCTGATTTCGATAACAATGGCAAGGGCATCCCTTCCATTGGTTTGATTGATCGTTTGCTGGAGCACAGTCGTTTTTATGTGATTGGCACTGGAGACCGAATGAAAATCTTAATTGCCTCCGCTGACCTTATGTCCCGAAATATGGATCGAAGGGTAGAGGTTGCTTGCCCTATTTATGATGTCAATCTTCAAGAACAACTGCTGAAGATGTTTCAGTTTCAATGGAAAGACACAAGCGCTGCACGTGTTCTGGATAATGATTTGAATAATCATTTGAAAAAGCCGGCTCCCGGCAGTAAACCATTCAGGTCACAAATAGAATTTTATAAATATCTGGATCAGATTAATCATGAAATGGAGGAAGAAGTAAAATTAACGGAGAAGTCATCTGAAACCTGATATCTGTTGTTTTTTTATGCTCTTGGGAGTTTTAAATTTGTGATAGAAAAAGTTGATGGAACCAACGAATCAGCTATTTCCTGACATTGAAAAAGAAAAAGGATTTAAAGTGTTGTGAGCCGGTTCTTTTGATTTTTGGAATGTTTAGATTTTATCCGGTAACTATAAAATTTTTAACGAATGAAAACGATGCGAGCGCTGGTGAAAGCCAAACCTGAAAAAGGAATATGGATGAAGGACGTTCCTGTTCCGGAACCAGGCCATAATGATGTAATAATTAATGTTACCAAGACGGCAATATGTGGTACCGATCTGCATATATATAAATGGGATGAATGGGCTCAAAAAACCATTCAGACTCCAATGATTATCGGACACGAATATGTGGGGTATGTTGCTGCTGTGGGATCGGAAGTGACCAATGTTAAAGAAGGAGACCGGGTTACCGGGGAGGGACATATTGCCTGCGGACATTGTCGTAATTGCCGGCGCGGACGTCAGCATATTTGTGAAAAGACCGTGGGTATTGGAGTTAACATAGATGGGGCCTTTGCCGAATATGTAAAAGTTCCTTCCAACAATGTCATGAAAATTAATCCCCAGATTCCCGACGAAATTGTCGCTATTATGGATCCGTTCGGAAATGCTACGCATACTGCATTGTCATTTCCGTTGATTGGCGAAGATGTACTAGTAACCGGAGCCGGACTTATCGGTAGCATGTGTGTAGCCATTGCAAAATTTGCAGGGGCCCGTTATGTGGTTGCTACTGAGATGAATGAATTCAGAGCTGATCTGGCTCGTAAGATGGGTGCTACAAAGGTGGTCAATCCCAAAGAGGAAAAGCTTTCTGATGTGGTTCGCGATCTGGGAATGATTGGTTTTGATATAGGACTGGAGTGTTCGGGATCGGAGGCCGCTTTTAACCAGATGCTTGCACACATGTATAATTCAGGGAAGATTTCCTTGTTGGGTATTTTGCCTTCTTCAACAGTGGTGGACTGGAATACTATTATTTTTAAGGGATTGATGTTGAAAGGTATTTACGGACGTGAGATGTTTGAGACCTGGTACCACATGGAACAGATGTTGATGTCCGGGCTGGACTTGTCTCCTATGATTACTCACAGATATTCTGTAGATGACTATCAGAAAGGTTTTGATATCATGGAGGCCGGTAACTGCGGAAAAGTAATCCTGAATTGGGATTAATGATAGCATAAAACAATAAAAAAGACGCATAGATGTGCGTCTTTTTTATTGTTTCATTATTTGTGAAAGATTATTTGATAGTCCAGATCGCGCCCAACACCATGCCTGTAATTGTACTGTTCCATGGATTGCTGGTAATGGGACAAGTACCACCATTGCAACCGATGAAATAGTAATATCCATATCCAAGGGCTGCACCTACGATTATTCCCAATGCCACTTTTAATAATCGTGGTATTTTTTTTGTTTCTTTGCTTTCCATTCCTTTTGTTTTGCATGTTATTTGATAGAACAAAAGTAATGAAAAGAGTATGTATTTAAAAATGTAGATAATTAAAGTTTTATCCTGATGAAGTTGAAACTGGTCTTCTCTATTTTATCCTTCCTGTTCTTTCTTCCTTTTTCTGATGGTTTTGGGCAGGTTCCTGAAAGTCTGAAGGAAGCGTGGGCTGCATTTAAAACAGGAGATGATAATGAAAAAGATTTTCAGTTTAACTCATTTCTTACCATTCTTGAGGAAACTGTTCAGAGCAATTTTGACAACCTTGAAAAGGAGAATTTTCTTGCCGGATGGAGAAAAACATCAGACGAGGAGGGGCGTTACACCACATTTGTTACGTATCTGGATTTTGAGTTAAAACCCGACAGGTTAATTTACTGCGTTTATAGTTCGGATCGGGGAGAGGCCGTTGTACGATATAAAGAGATTCATGAAGAATACGATGATTTAGATCTTAGTTTGAATATGAAAACGGGTGACGGACTTACCGGTTTAATAGTATCTCATAAAAATGAATCCCTGCTTAGACTTCCCGATTTGGAAACTCTTTTCCTTTTGAATGATCTTCTTCTCTCCCGCGGCAGAAGTGTGGTGTTTTCCATATCGGACAGGCTGCTTACAAGGATTGAATTATTGTTGCAGAATCCACAACTTTTTTTGAATGATTTTTCGGATTATCAGGGGCTTTCAACAATAGTTTCATCAGATGATAAACTGAAAATTATAACATGGAATGTGGAGGAAATGAATGGTGATCATCATTTTTACGGTCTTGTTGGTGTTCGGATGGAGGATGTTGTAAAGATTTTTATGCTACAGGACAAAAGGGATGAAATAAGATCTCCTGAATATGCAACGTTAAGACCGGAGAAATGGTTTGGTGCTGTGTATTATGAAATGATTGTTGAAAAATATCGTGGGGAGATGTTTTACACTCTTTTAGGATATAATGGCAATGACGCATTTTCGCGGCTTCGGATTGTTGATGTTATTACATTGAGTCCTTATGGTCGTCCGCGATTTGGTGCATTAATGTTTGATGATCATGGAAGGACGAAACGCAGATTGATATATGAATATAGTAACAGGGCGAATATGATGCTTCGCTACGATGAGCGGGACGAGCGCATCGTGATGGATCATCTTGCCCCGCTTGATCCAATGTATGAAGGAGATCCCAGCTATTACGGCCCCGACTTTTCTTATGATGTATTGGAAATGGATAAAGGGAAATGGGTGTTAGAGAAAAATGTGGATCTTCGAAACCGTTAGGCAGCTTGTAAATCTGTCAAATTAATGTAATTTTGCAACTAATGTAACAGGTGCTTTATGTGCCTAACAGGGAATCCGGTTAAAGTCCGGAGCTGTACCCGCAGCTGTAAGCTCTTTTTTCGAGGTTGAATAATCTGATGCCACTGGAAAACAATTGTCAGTAATCAATTATCAATGACCAATTATCAATTAATAATTGATAATTAATAATTGATCATTGAACATTGTTTCCCGGGAAGGCTATTCAATCAGGAGCAAGCCAGAAGACCTGCCTGTGCATTTTATTTTTAACCAAGAAAAGCTTTCGGGAGAAAAAGTGATGGTATTTAGATCTTTCCTGGGCGCATTGGCGCTTTCTTTATTTTTTGCCGGATGCCAGTCGGGCGCTGAAAAAAATCCTGTGGATGAATTATTTGGTTCGCAACAGCCCGACTCTGTTTACATCCCTTCGTATGCAAAAGGTTTTTCAATTTCTTATTATGATGATCTAAAACTAGTTTATATTGCCGATCCATGGGATAGCACTGCTGTTGGCGATTATGTGCTGGTAGGGAACAAGCAGACACCTGAAAAATACAGGGTGTCAGGTATCCCGTTTGTCGAATATCCCGTAAAGAGTTGGGGGGCATTTTCTTCCACTCAGGTGGTTTTTGCTGAGAAGATTGGGGAATTAAAATCACTGAAATGTGTTGCAGAGCCCCATTACATCTCAAATTCTTTTGTTCAGCAGCAACTTCAGGAGGGCCATATTCGGGATGTTGGACTGGCCAGTGCTGCTGATGTGGAAGTGTTGTTGGCTTCGGCACCTCAGTTTGTGTTTGTTTCTCCATTTAAGGATAACCGGTATGGAACGCTCAAAGAGGCAGGATTATTATTGATTAACGATTGTGGATATCTGGAGACTTCTCCCTTGGGAAGGGCAGAATGGATGGTCTTTTTTGGTGCTTTTTTTAATAAAGAAGAAATGGCAGCTGGCCTCTTCTCCGATATTGCTTTAAGCTATAATTCCATCAGAAAAACGGTGGAAAATTCCGTATCCAAACCCTCTGTTTTAACCGGAACCCTTTTTAATGATGTTTGGTATATACCGGCTGGTGATAGTTATATGGCGGCCTACTTTAAAGATGCCGGCACAAAATATGCTTATGGAGACAAACCGGGAACAGGTTCTTTGGCCCTTGATTTTGAAACTGTGTTTAACGATTTCAGGAAAAGCGATTACTGGTTGATTACCGTTAATCATGAGGGGCGTTTTACCAAGGAAGATTTTCTGCAGATGGATGACCGATATGGGGATTTCGAGGCTTTTCAAGACAATCAGGTGGTATTTTCCAATACCGCTTATTCAATGTTTTTTGAACGTGGAATTGTAGAGCCTGATGTTGTGTTAAAAGATTTGGTAGCCTCTTTTCACCCGGAAATGTATCCTGATTACGAGCTTGTTTATTTTGAATTTTTGAACGAGTAGCCGGATGCAACAGTTTCTTGAGAAATATTTATCCGGCAGGCAGTTGACTGTATTTTGGTTGAGTGGTTTGGCTGTTTTGTCACTAACACTTTTTGTACTTAACCTGATTCTGGGGTCGGTAAATATTCCGTTTTGGTCAGTTATTCAGGCCCTGGCAGGAGACTTGCAGATGGATGACAGCTGGCGCCTGATTGTTCTGAAAAGTCGCCTTCCACAGGCGATAACTGCGATTTTGGCCGGAGCGGGGCTTGCCGTTGGAGGTCTTCAGATGCAAACATTGTTTCGCAATCCACTGGCTGGGCCGTCGATCTTAGGAATTAGTTCGGGAGCAGGATTAGGAGTAGCGTTGGTTTTGTTGGTCGCTGGAAAAATAGGTGGAGTAGCCCTCAGTCACCTCGGATTTACCGGGCATCTGTCTGTGGCATTGGCGGCCTTTGCAGGTGCTTCATTGGTATTGACAATGGTGTTGTTTCTGTCCAGACATCTGAAAGACAATGCGATGTTGTTGATTGTAGGTATTATGGTGGGATATGCGGCCTCGGCACTTGTGGGAATTCTCAAGTTTTACAGTATGAAAGAGGATGTGCATGCTTATGTAATTTGGGGTTTGGGAAGTTTCTCCACAGTATCCTGGTCCCAAATGAGCGTTTTGTTTCCGGTGGTTACCCTTGGTTTGTTTGGATCTTTTTTTCTTGTCAAGCCTTTGAATGTGATGTTGCTGGGGGAACAGTATGCCGGTAATTTGGGGATTAATATTTCTCTTTCCCGGCTTTTGATTATTCTGTGTACAGGTTTGCTGACTGCAACCATAACCGCTTTTTGCGGGCCGATTGCTTTTTTGGGGCTGGCAGTACCACACCTGACCAAGGGATTGTTTCGCACATCGGATCATAAAGTTTTGATACCTGCGGTAATCCTCGCCGGAATTGCCGTAGCACTCTTTTCAAATCTGATTGCCCGTTTGCCGGGGTTCGACGGGGCGCTGCCCATCAATGCAGTAACCAGTATGATTGGTGCACCGGTTGTAATTTGGGTAATATTAAAAGGTAAGAACTTAAGAACCCCGGGGGTTTAAGCAAAGGAGTCATTATGCAGGAGGAAAAAAAATCATTAATTGAGACCAGAGACCTTTCGATTGGATACCATCATCCGAGGCACGGGCAGAAAGTGCTGCATTCCAATATCTGTGTGAAGCTTGAGGCTGGTGAGTTTGCCTGTGTGCTTGGTCCAAATGGTTCGGGTAAATCCACTTTGTTACAAACCCTTTGTGGATTTTTACCTCGTTTGTCCGGTGAGGTTTGTATCGCCGGGAAGCAGATTGACAAGGTTTCCAATCGACAGTTGTCATTGTTGGCGAGTGTGGTGCTGACAGAGCGGGTAACTGTTTCCAATATGACGGTTTTCGATCTGGTTTCTTTGGGACGAACACCTTATACAGGCTTTTTTGGACGCCTTAAAAGCAGAGATCTGGAATTGGTGACCGAAGCGATCCAATCTGTGGGATTGGAGGGGTTCGAAGAACGGCTCATTACCAATATGAGTGACGGGGAGCGTCAAAAGGCCATGATTGCGAAAGCACTGGTACAGGAAACGCCGCTGATTGTTTTGGATGAACCCACTGCTTTTCTGGATCTGCCCAGTCGCATTGAAATCATGCATCTTTTGCGTAAACTTGCGCATCAGCATAATAAAGCCATTCTTTTATCTACCCACGATCTGGATCTTGCCCTCCAAATGGCTGATAAGGTATGGTTGCTTGCTGAAGGTCGTAAAATGGAAACTGGTACACCCGAGGATTTGGTGCTGACTAACGAGTTTCGCCGCTTTTTTGAACGGGAAGGCATTCTTTTCGATAATGATACAGGTCAGTTTACCGTGGAGAAACAAAAGGTCAAAACCATTCGAATTGTCGGCAAGGGGATTGAATACAAATGGGTGAGCAGAGCCCTGGCCCGTCGGGGGTTCGCTGCTTCTGATGAGCCGTTTAGCGGATTTCAGGTGGAGGTGAAGTCTGACGGAAAACGCGAATACTTGTTGACCGGACCCGACGGGAAGATTCAGAAGCTTCGGACCATTGAAGATTTGCTGACACAACTGGAACACGAGGAAGCTACGTTGCTGACAGAATAGACCTGCATTCTGCCTATCTGTCAGTCCACCCCTTTTGGCATACGCTTTGCTTTTTTGACGGCGAAAATTTCGTCTAATCAAATTAAACAAAATAGCTATGCAAAAGGGAAAAATTGGTATTAGTACCGAGAACATCTTTCCGATTATTAAAAAATATCTCTATTCTGATCATGAGATCTTTTTGCGTGAGTTGATTTCCAATGCTGTGGATGCTACGCAGAAATTAAATACCCTGGCCCGTATCGGGGACTACAAAGGGGAAGTTGGTGATACTACCATTCGGGTATCCATTGACGAAAAAAAGAAAACCATTACTATTTCTGATCGGGGTATTGGAATGACTTCTGACGAGATTGAGAAGTATATCAATCAGGTGGCTTTTTCAGGAGCCAACGAGTT
>DHQK01000053.1:22362-26357 GCA_002411085.1 Marinilabilia sp. UBA5340
TCTAAGAAAGTGGAAATACACACCCTTTCGTATAAAGACGATGCCAAGGCCGTGAAGTGGGAGTGTGACGGAAGTCCTGAATATACACTTGAAGAGATCGACAAAAAAGAGCGTGGTACCGATATTGTACTCTTTATTGACGATGAGAATCAACATTTTGTCAGCAAAGATGAAATCAATCGTTTGCTGAAGAAATATTGTGGATTCCTGCCTGTGCCCGTGGCCTTTGGTAAGCAAACCGAGTGGAAAGATGGCAAAGAGGTAGAGAAGGATGAAGAGAATATTATTAACGATACCAATCCTTTGTGGACACAATCTCCTTCCAATCTGAAGGAGGAAGATTACAAGAACTTCTACCGGAAACTTTATCCGATGGCAGAGGATCCGTTGTTCAATATTCACCTGAATGTGGATTATCCTTTTAATCTTACCGGGATTCTCTATTTCCCCAAGATTAAAAACAATATAGAAATTCAGCGCAATAAGATTCAGCTTTATTGCAATCAGGTGTATGTAACGGATTCTGTTGAAGGTATTGTTCCCGAATTTCTTACATTGTTGCATGGGGTAATTGATTCTCCGGATATTCCGTTGAACGTATCGAGGTCTTACCTGCAGAGTGATTCCAATGTCAAGAAAATTTCCAGTCACATTACCAAAAAAGTTGCGGACAGACTGGATGAGATTTTTAAAACTGACCGGGCTTCTTTCGAAGCTAAATGGGACGATCTGAAAGTATTTATTGAGTACGGAATGCTGACTGATGAGAAATTTTACGATCGTGCGCAGAAATTTACTTTGTTGAAAAATACTGATGGTAAATTCTTTACTTTCGATGAATACAAGAACATCATCAAAGACAGTCAGACAGACAAAGACAAGCAGCTGGTATATCTTTATGCAACCGATGCCGAAGGACAGTATTCTTTCATAGAAGCTGCCAAAAACAAAGGATATGATGTGTTGCTGATGGATGGTCAGCTGGATACGCATTTTATCAATCATCTGGAGCAGAAATTCGAAGGAGCTCGTTTTGTAAGAGTGGACAGTGATGTGCCTGAAAAACTGATTCCTCAGGAAGAAGCTACAGAACTTAAATTATCTGATGCAGAGAAAGACAACCTGACAACCATTTTCAGTTCTCAGATTCCCAATATGGACAAAGCCAACTTTGTGGTTTCATTCGAGGCATTGTCGGCAGATGACAAACCGGTGATGATTACTCAGCAGGAGTTTATGCGCCGCATGAAAGAGATGAGTCAAAATGGCGGAGGCCCAATGGCCTTCTATGGCGAAATGCCGGATAGCTATAATCTTGTGGTCAATGGCAATCATTCTTTGGTTCAACGTATTGTGAAGGATTGTGAAGAGGAAGTTGGTGAAAGTGTTGGTTCAGTCCGTAAGAAAATGGATAGTCTGGAATCACGTAAAGCCGAATTGGAGAAAGCAAAAGCTGACAAGAAAGAGGAGGAAATCCCTCAGGCAGAGAAAGAAGAACTGGAAGATGTGGAGAAGAAAATTACCGAACTTCGCGGTAAGAAAGATGAGTCCCTCAAAGGCTTTGCTTCTAAAAACAAGCTGGTTTCACAACTTATTGACCTTGCGTTGTTGTCCAATAATATGCTGAAAGGTGAAGCATTGAACCGTTTCGTGAAAAGAAGCATCGATTTGATTTAATATAATCATGACACCAGAATAGAGAAGGTTGCCGGTACGCTGGCAACCTTTTTTTCTTCTCCTACCTGCACAATGTCATTGTTGATATTTCTCATATTTTTTATTTTTGATATTATACAAAAAATATGACTATGAAGAGACTATTTTTAATCCCTCTGGCAGTAGGGGTTTTAGCTTCCTGCCAGAGTAAGGACTCTGAAGAGAGGGTGAATCCTTTTTTTGCAGAGTATGAGACGCCTTTTGAGGCACCTCCTTTCGATGAAATTGAGGAATCACATTATTTGCCCGCCTTTAAGGAAGGAATCAAACAGGCACAGGAAGAGGTGGAAACCATTGCTTTTAATCCTGAGGCACCAACTTTTGAGAATACAATCCTGGCACTCGATCAGTCGGGTGAGCTACTCACTAAAGTAAGCAGTGTATTCTATCCTTTGCGTTCTGCCGTGAGTAACGATAGTATACAATCCATCGCACGCGAAGTTTCTCCGTTGATGAGTCAACACCGGGATGCGGTGATGATGAATATGGATCTTTTTGCCCGGGTAAAAGAGGTTTATGAAAATATGGATACTGCAGGATTAGATGACTCTCAAAAACGTGTGGTCACCAAGTATTATCAGGATTTTGTGCGAAGTGGTGCCAACCTGAATCCTGAAGAACAAGAGCGGCTGAAGGCGATTAATACTGAGCTTTCTTCGCTTACATTGGAGTTCGGGGAGCATCTGCTGGCCGAGACCAATGAAAACTTTGAATTGGTGATTGAAGATGAATCCAAACTGGCAGGATTGCCTGATGGCGTAAAAAGTGCTGCTGCTGATGCTGCCAAAGCTGCCGGATACGAAGGAAAATGGCTGTTTAATGCTCAGAAACCAAGTTGGATTCCATTTTTGACTTATGGCGAAAACCGAGAATTACGCGAAGAGTTGTACCGTGGCTATTTTATGCGTGGCGATCGCAACGATGAGTATGACAATAAGGAGATTATTAAGCAAATTGTTGCATTGCGTGCTGAAAAAGCCGAGTTGCTAGGCTTTGAGAATCATGCTGATTATGTGATTGACGTCAATATGGCCAAAGAACCGGATGCGGTTTATGATTTCCTTCATAAACTCTGGAATCCGGCATTGGAAAAATCAAAAGAGGAACTGGCTCAGATGCAAGCCATCGTTGATGCAGAAGGCGGGAACTTTGATATTGCTCCCTGGGATTGGTGGTATTATGCCGAAAAACTCAGAAAGCAAAAATATGACCTGGATGAATCTCAGATGCAGCCCTATTTCAAATTAGAGAATGTAAGGGATGGTATGTTTTGGGTGGCCAATCAGTTGTACGACATTACTTTCGAGGAACGCTCTGATATTCCTGTTTACCACGAAGATGTAGAGGTTTTTGAGGTGAAAGAGAGTGATGGTTCACATATCGGTTTGCTTTATCTGGATTACTTCCCACGCAAAAGTAAGCGTGTTGGAGCATGGTGTACAGGATTCCGCGATGCCGGATTTGACCATAAAGCCGGTGAAGTGGTAGATCCCTTGGTGTCTATTGTTTGCAACTTTACCAAACCTACCGGAGATACACCCTCATTGCTTACCTGGGACGAGGTGAATACACTTTTCCATGAGTTTGGACATGGGTTGCATGGACTTTTTACTGAAGGTAAATATAGTCGTACTGCCGGTAATGTACCCCGCGATTTTGTGGAGTTACCCTCTCAGATTATGGAAAACTGGTGTGGAGAGCCTGAGGTGCTTCGCCAATACGCAAAACATTATGAGACAGGTGAGGTTTTGCCCGATGAGTTGATTGAGAAATTACAGAACAGCAGCCTGTTTAATCAGGGATTTGCCAATGTGGAGTATCTGGCTGCATCGTTACTTGATATGGACTGGCATACACTTACCACCGAAGATCAGGTGGAAGATGTCAATGCTTTTGAAGAGGCTTCCATGAACGAAATCGGCCTGATTCCTGAAATACTGCCTCGTTACCGTTCCACTTATTTTGCCCACATTTTTAGTGGTGGCTACTCAGCCGGTTACTACGTGTACAAGTGGGCCGAAGTATTGGATTCTGATGCTTTCAATGCTTTTAAAGAGTCGGGTGATTTGTTCAATAAAGAACTGGCTGCCAAATTCCGCAAACACTGTCTGCAGGAAGTAGGAGAAGGCGAGGGCATGGAACAATATAAAAAGTTTCGTGGTCAGGAACCTTCTATCGAGCCGCTGTTGGAGAAACTGGGGTTTGAGGAGTAGTTGAAAGACCGTCAATTCAAATACAACACAGAAGGGATTGTCCGTAAAGTGGGCAATCCCTTTTTT
>DHQK01000159.1:0-16600 GCA_002411085.1 Marinilabilia sp. UBA5340
GTACCTCCGGAGGCTACATATCCGTCATATTGACCGGGTCCGCAAAGTAAAATGTCTTCAGCTACGATGCCAATGAGTTCTTTTTCCAGTTTTTGGGTTCCTGCAAAAAAAGGCTCCGATTCGCCCATGGTATGGCACCCTATGTGATTGGGGTTGTCCACCATCGTTTTCAGGAATGGGGCATTGTTCAAATAGGCAGGATCCATATTGAAGACATTCTCATCCAGGTGAGATGCGGGGATTCCCAGGATGCTGCGCTCGTGATAATCCACGTTTTGTTCGAGAGCCTTGTTTACCTTCTCTTTTATTTCGCTGTTAGTGAGTTTTTTCCAGTATTGCATAACGGTCTTTTTTTGCAAAATTACATTTTTTGTGAGCCAAAAACATTGATAAATCATAGGATGGTCAATTCAATGCCGGCAGTTTTTTCAACAAAGCCATTTTCAGGATTAACCTGATATATTTCTTGTCCCAAAGAGGGTGTTGAAAACAAATATTTTGTATTCTAAAGTTAATTTTTTTAATTTTCAGAAGAATTTCGTTAAAAAAGTGCTGTTTCATTTTTTGTCAGCAATCAGGCGGAATACTCTTAATCACACAATTAATAAACTAAAAAAATGGAAAACAGTAACAATTCAGGCGGCTTGAGCAGACGCCGGTTTATCCGTAATTCGGCTGCCATTGCAGCAGGGATGACCATTATTCCCAATGTGGCAATGGGAGGCGCTCTGGGACGAAAAGCTCCCAGTGACAAATTGAATATTGCCGGAGTCGGTGTTGGCGGCCGGGGATTTGCAGTTCTCAAAGCTATGGAAAGCGAGAATATTGTTGCGCTTTGTGATGTAGACTGGAAATATGCCCAAAAAGCCTTTGATCATTTCCCAAAAGCTAAAAAGTATTGGGATTGGCGTAAAATGTTTGATGAGTTGGGTGACTCTATTGATGCAGTGGTGGTGGCCACGGCCGACCACACACATGCTATTATTGCAGCAACAGCAATCACTATGGGTAAGCATGTATATGTAGAGAAGCCACTTACGCACACTGTTTATGAGTCTCGTTTGCTAACCAAACTGGCAGAAAAGTATAAGGTGGCCACCCAGATGGGGAATCAGGGAGCTTCCGGTGACGGGGTGGCTCTTTCTACCGAATGGCTCATGAATAATGAGATAGGTGAGGTGACCAAAGTGGAGGCCTTTACTGATCGTCCTATCTGGCCTCAGGGATTAAACGTTCCCAAACAGGGGCAGTGGGTACCCGATACGCTCGACTGGGATCTCTTTATCGGTCCCGCAGAAATGCGTCCATACAATGAAATCTATACTCCCTGGAATTTCCGTGGCTGGTGGGATTTTGGTACCGGCGCGCTGGGTGATATGGCCTGTCATATTCTTCATCCTGCTTTTAAAGGACTTGACCTGGGGTATCCTACCAAAGCGCAGGGAAGTTCTACCTTATTACTGACTGAGTCGGCTCCTACTGCACAGCGGGTTCGCATGACTTTCCCCGAAAGAGGTAAAAAAGGAAAGATGAATTTACCAGAGGTGGATGTTCACTGGTACGATGGTGGGTTGCAGCCCCTGAAACCTGACGGGTGGCCTGCCGGCAAAGATATGAATCAGTATGGTGGTGGTGTTTTATTCCATGGTACCAAAGATATGCTGATAACCGGATGTTATGGTCGGGATCCCTGGTTACTCTCAGGCCGGGTTCCCAATGTGCCTAAAACCGAGCGCAGGGTGGAATTGAGCCATGAAATGGACTGGGTACGTGCCTGTAAGGAAAATGCTGCCAACCGTCAGGAAACCAATTCTCCCTTCAGTGAAGCAGGGCCCTTCAACGAAATGGTGGTGATGGGTGTACTGGCTGTAAGATTGCAGGCTTTGAACAAGGAACTGGAGTGGGATGGTGAAAAAATGGAATTCACCAATATTAAAGATGATGAAACCATTCGTACCGTAATTGAGGATGGTTTTGAAATTCATGACGGACATCCCACTTTTAATCAGACGTGGACAGACCCGGTGAATGCCAAAGCTTTTGCTCAGGAATTGATTAAGCATAACTACCGCAATGGCTGGAGCCTGCCTCCCATGCCTTAATTGCAGATAGAGGGCTCCTTATCGGAGTAGGAATAATAAAATCCGGAGATATTCCGGGAGAATTTAAAACCTAAAAAGCTAATATATATGAAGACCAAACAAATAGGAATGGCCATTATTGCCGGTGCTTTTATTTTTAGTGCCTGTGGAATGGGAGGACAAAAAAAGTCTGAAGAACAAAGTGAAGAAACAAAATCGGTAAAAGTGGAAGAAAAAGCACCTCTGAACGGATTGACCGAAGAAGAGAAAGCAGACGGGTGGATGCTGCTTTTTAACGGGGAGAATTTTGATGGTTGGCGCGGGTACAATCAGGATACCGTCCCCGGGGCATGGACTATTGATGACAATGCTATTAAAATCAATGGTTCGGGTGAAGGAGAGGCCGGAGCTGAAGATGGCGGAGACATTATTTACGATCAGAAATTTAAAAACTTTGAGCTCAAATTTGACTGGAAAGTCTCCAAAGGCGGAAACAGCGGCGTTTTCTATATGGCCCGTGAATTTGAAGAGCTTCCCATATATCGCTCAGCACCTGAATATCAGATTCTGGACAATGAGAACCATCTGGATGCCCGTTTGGGCGTGGATGGTAATCGTCAGTCGGCTTCTTTGTACGACCTGATTCCTGCCAAACCTCAAAACAGCAAAGGGTGGGGCGAATGGAATACAGGTTCCATTATCGTTTACAAGGGAACCGTTATTCACATGCAGAATGGGGAAGTAGTACTCGAATATCACCTGTGGACTCCCGAATGGGAAGAGATGATTGAAAACAGCAAATTTAAAGGCTGGACAGAAATGATCAATGCCGGGGGTGAAGAGCGTATGGGCTATATCGGACTTCAGGATCACGGTGATGATGTCTGGTTCCGGAATGTCAAGTTGAAAGTGATGGAGTAATAATCCAGGCTAAAGTGATATACGAAGATTTCCTGATGATCATTTATAAGTAGACCATGTTAGAGCAAGGGTTGGTTTTCTGAAATATTGAAAATCAACCCTTTTAGCTCTTGTTGTTTTAAGTTTAGGAAGTTGTATTCCGTTTATAACAGGGGCCTAAGCGTCTTCAGGTGGAGAAATGGTGCTCTATGGCCCATGCTTTCCCGATGAGTCGGGGTCCTATAACATAAATAAATTTTATACTGATGAAACGAGCATGATATTTTTTAAGCATAAATATCAAAAAAGAATATGTTTAAAAAATATTATGTGAGAGCGAAGCGGTTCCATTCGTTCTCAAATTTTTAATTAGGTTTTTATCAGATAATTACAAAATTTTAAACGAATGAAACGAGGATTAATAATTATACTGACCATTGTGTTGTGTTCATTTTCGCTCCTTGCGAATGAGCATTTGTACCCCCTGATTACCAATGTTCCAAACAGAAACGTTCAATCGTTGAATGGACATTGGGATTATATTGTGGACCGATATGAAACAGGCTATTACGATTATCGTCTTAAGCCCAGCGAGTGGGGCTTTTTTCGGGATCAGAAACCACAGAATGAAAGTGATCTGGTAGAATACAGCTTTGAAGATTCAAAAAAAATGTTTGTTCCCCGCGACTGGAATACCAGTGATCCGGAGCTGAAGTATTATGAGGGAACGGTGTGGTTCCGTCGTACATTCGATTTTAATCCTGAAGAGGAAGAGCGTTATTTCCTTTACTTTGGAGCAGTTAATTATGAAGCGTTGGTATATCTGAATGGAGAATATGTCGGTATGCACAGGGGAGGGTTTACACCCTTTAATTTTGAGGTGACAGAACACCTACGGGAAGGAGAAAATTTTGTAGTAGTGAAGGTGGATAACACCCGCCGCAAAGATGAAGTGCCCACCGTGAATACCGATTGGTGGAATTATGGAGGGATAACCCGGGATGTACTGATTATTAAAGAGGCAGCAACCTTTGTGCGGGATTTTTCCATCTCGCTTGTCGAGGATTCCTATAATGAGATATCGGGCTGGGTACAACTGGATGGGGCCGACCTCCGGACGAAGGTCACTTTGTCTATCCCCGAATTAGACAAAGAAGTTACTATAGCTCCGGATGAAAGTGGAAGAGGTAGTTTTTCAATTGCCGCCAAACCTGAGTTGTGGTGGCCCGAAAATCCCAGGTTGTATGATGTGTCGTTGGTGGTAGATGGAAATGAGATGCACGAGCAGATAGCTTTTCGTCAGGTGACAGCTGTCGGGAGTCAGATTCATGTAAACAATAAGCCTGTATTTCTGAGGGGTATCAGTATTCATGAGGAGGCTCCTTTCCGGGCAGGCAGATTCAATTCCCCGTCGGAAGCACATACATTGCTTTCATGGGCCCGCCAGATGAATTGTAATTTTGTGCGACTGGCCCATTATCCGCACAACGAATATATGGTTAGGGAAGCCGAGAAAATGGGGATTATGGTTTGGAGCGAGATTCCGGTTTATTGGACCATCAGTTTTGAGAATGAAGAAACATTTGCGAATGCCCGCAACCAGTTGGAGGAGATGATTGTCCGGGATAAAAACAGAGGCGCTGTTATTATATGGTCCATGGCCAATGAGACACCGGTAAGTGAGCAGCGAAATGCATTTCTGACCAGGCTTACCAAACATGCCCGTAAGCTCGATGATTCCAGGCTTATTAGTATGGCTATGGAGAAGGAGTACCTGGATGCTTTTACACCAGTAATTAAAGATCCTTTAATGGATTTGGTAGACGTGGTCAGTTTTAATACTTATATTGGATGGTATGACGGACTGCCTGAAAAATGTGCCAAGATGACCTGGCAGTTGCCTGATGACAAGCCGGTCTTTATCAGTGAATTTGGTGCCGGGGCTCTGCAGGGCCATCATGGGAATAAAAATCAGCGATGGACAGAAGAATATCAGGAAGAGTTGTATCGACAAAGTGTGGCTATGTTCGACAAAATGAAGCTGGCCGGGACATCTCCCTGGATTTTAATGGATTTTTTATCCCCCCGAAGAGTCTTGCCCGGAATTCAAGACGGATGGAATCGCAAAGGCCTGGTGTCCGACAAGGGAATTAAGAAGAAGGCTTTCTTTATTATGAAAGACTGGTATGAAGGGAAAAAACAGCAGCGCAGGAAGCATGGTGCGGAGGGAATGGAGCCTGGGAAAACCTCCGGTTTATATTAAGGTTAGCCCCCGGTTTTAGGCTGATATGGATATTGAGCCGTATTGATAATCCCCCGTCTTCAGGCGGGGGATTATCTCATAAAAGGAGCTCCTAATGGAATGTTTCAATGGTTTTGCCAGCTGTGGATTTAATAAGTTTATGTATTTGGGGCTTTCCTAAAAGAGCAATACATCGAAAAGGTGTCATGTTGAGTGCAGTCTTAATGCCTTTTTTTCAAAAGAATATATTCTTAGATAAGCTACCAATGACAGATTAGGTGCGGCGGATCCTTTGGCAAGCAAAGCAGCAAAGTTGAACGCCGATCCGCCGTTAGAGACGAAACTGCGGATAGGAATCCGCGGCACCTCCTCAACAAATAACCTTTTCTGGAGTTTTAACATTGAGTAAATCAGCTTGTCATATTCCCATTATCCCCCAAAATTTAATCGGGGTAGGCACTCAGAATGACATCAAGATTTCACTTTTTGGACAGCCTCGTAATTTTATCTCTCTTTCTGACGCCATTTCCACTAGGCTGTCTCCCTTCTGAGGGTGGTTTACTCAAAAAATCATGTCACCAATTTTACAAACCTCTGCTGCCTGCCCTAACGGCCAAGAGCTAAGAGTCAAAAGCCGTTTCAACTCTCAAACCCCATCTCTTATTCCTCGGCCCTTCTCAGAGTGTCACCCCGGTCTTGAAAATTGCGATCTCCCTAAAACCGTATTTTTCGTTGTTCAACGTTGTTCCACTGGCCACTTCAATAAGGTAAGGAATGAAATCTTCCAGAACTTCTTCAATGGACTGTCCATCTGCAATGGGGCCGGCATTGAAATCGATCCAGTGAGGTTTCTTTTCAAATAACGGTGTATTGGTGGAGATTTTCATGGTGGGCACAAAACTGCCAAAAGGGGTGCCTCTTCCCGTGGTGAAAAGCACCAGGTGACATCCTGCAGCCCCCAGAGCGGTGGCCGCCACCAGATCGTTGCCCGGTGAACTCAAAAGATTGAGCCCTTTGGTGGTGAGGCGCTCACCATATTTCAGTACATCTTTGACTTTATCGGTTCCGCATTTCTGTGTGCAACCCAGAGATTTTTCTTCCAGTGTGGAGATTCCGCCGGCTTTATTTCCGGGGGAAGGATTCTCGTAGATGGGCTGCTTGTTTTGAATGAAGTAGTTTTTGAAATCGTTGATCAGGTGTACTGTCTTTTCAAAAACTTCCCGGTTATCTGCGCGGTTCATCAAAAGCGTTTCTGCGCCAAACATTTCCGGGACCTCCGTGAGTACAGTCGTTCCTCCCTGGGCTACCAGAAAGTCAGAGAATGCTCCAAGCAAGGGGTTGGCACTGATGCCGGAGAAGCCGTCTGACCCTCCGCATTTGAGTCCTACCTTTAATTCTGAAAGCGGTACATCTTCCCGCACATCGGCGGACATTTTTTTATACAGATCTTTCAGGATTTCCAGTCCCTCCTGGTGCTCGTTTTCCACCTCCTGTGTGACCAGAAACTTTATGCGTTCTTCATCAAAATCGCCCAGAAATTCTCTAAAAGCCTTTGGTTGATTGTTTTCGCATCCGAGCCCAAGTATCAATACACCACCTGCGTTGGGGTGCAGGGCGATGTCGCGTAAAATTTTCCGGGTGTTTTCATGGTCATCTCCGAGTTGAGAACATCCGTAATTGTGCTTGAATATCTCTATTCCGTCGATGCAGGAGATGTCCACTTCCCGTTTCAGAGCATTGAGCATTTGTTCTCCGATACCGTTGACGCAGCCTACCGTTGGAACAATCCATAGTTCGTTGCGGATGCCCACATCTCCGTTTTTGCGCCGGAAACCTTTAAATGTAAGATTACGGTTTCGGTATTGGTTGGGGGTGAACTCAGGCGAATAATTGTATTCGAGTACGCCTTCCAGATTTGTTTTGATATTGGTCTCATCCACTTTCTCCCCTTTGGAGATGGGAGCTATCGCATGGCCGATCGGTTGTCCGTACTTGATGATGTTTTCCCCTTTCGCAATATTGCTGAGTGCCACTTTGTGCGCCTGAGGCACATCTGTAAGGATTGTAACAGACAAATCGTCCTGATCTGCAGTAAAACCAGCTGACAAGTAGTCCAGTGCTACGGCAACGTTGTCGCGGGCATCTATTTTCAGTAGTTTACGCATGAATTTCTTCCTTTATGATTTCTGACACTACATTGATCATTCCGTCCGAGAGGATTCCCTCCAGTAGTTCAGCGGTTTTCTCTGTCAGTCCCTGCACGTTGTTGAGATTTTGTCCCCACAGGTCGCAATTTGCCAGTGCATCGCCCGTCAAATCCAGAGCTGTGTATTTATTTGCTTCGTACTTTTCCCACAATTTTTCGAAAAAGCTGATGTTTGCCTCATCGTCGTTCAGGGGAATTGTTTTGTTTTCGTACTTGCCCCGGTAAAAAGCAATCAGGGCAGCCAATGCCAGTACCAATCCATTGGGGAGTTCTCCTGTTTTTTTCTGATAGTCGAAGATGGTGGGCAACACTCTTGCGCGGAACTTGGAGATGCTGTTGAGGCTGATGCTTACCAGTGCATGCTGAACAAACGGATTCAGGAAACGATCCAGGATTCTGTCCATGTAGCGCTCCATTTCATCTTTGTCCAGGTCAATGGTTGGCAAAATCTCCTCTTTCATTACGTTGCGGACAAATGTTCCCAAAACGGGATGTTCCAGTGTTTCCCGAACATATTCTTCTCCGCACAAAAAGGCAATGGGCGTCATTACTGTGTGGGGACCGTTGAGCAAACGAACTTTCCGTGTCCGGTAAGGTTGGACATCATCCACAACTCTCACATTCAGACCGGCTTTTGAGAAGGGGAGTTCCTCTTCCAATTCTTTTGGCCCCTTGATTACCCAGAGGTGATATTGCTCTCCTTCCACCACCAGATTGTCTTCATAACCTTTGGTTTCTTTCAGCTCAGCAATGTTATCGGGGTTGAACCCGGGAACGATTCTGTCAACCAGTGTGTTGCAAAATAGGTTTGCTTCGTTAATCCAGTTGGTAAATTCGGTCTCAAGCTCCCATTTTTCTGCATACTTGAGGACGTATTTCTTGAGTTTATCGCCGTTCAGTTCGATCAGTTCGCAGGGAAGGAGTACCATGCCTTTGTCGGCAGCCCCGTTGAATGTTTTGAATCGGTGATAAAGCAGCTGGGTTACTTTGGCCGGAAAAGATACCGGAGGATGCATTTCAATGGTATCATTGTCATTAAATGCAATGCCTGCCTCTGTGGTATTGGAGACAATAAACCGCGTGTCCGGGTTCTCTGCCAGCTTCAGGTATTCAGTGAAGTCCTGATAAGGATTGTAGCCTTTGGATATACTATCTATCAGGGTTACATCTTTTACTCCTTTTTTGTCTTTAATGCCTTTGAGTACCAACGTATAGAGGCCATCCTGCTCATTTAATTTATCTACCATTCCAAACTCAATGGGCTGTACCACTGCCACATTTCCGTTAAACCCTGCTTTGTCGTTCATCTCCTGAACCATCCAGTCTACAAATGCACGTAGAAAATTTCCTTCTCCAAACTGAATGATTTTCACCGGTCTTTCTGCCGGTCTGTTCATGTTGCTTCTGTTTAACTTCATTTTTTCTGATTTGATGTAATGTTATTTGATTCCATTAGTGTTCTGAAAAAAAACTCAATTTTTTAACCGGACACCAATTATTTGATTCGTTAAATACTTTCTCGTATAAGCAGGGACTATCAATTCATACTTCTCCATCTTACCTTTATTCTCAACCTTAGCCTTAACCTTAATTTAAAGCTCTGCTTTAACAGAAGACTGGCGCACTACAATTTGAGATTTTAGAACTACTTGACGAGGTAAGGTGTAAAGACCGTTTTCTATCTGTTCGATGAGCATTTTTGCTGCTTCCCGGCCCATTTCTTCGGTGGGTTGAGCAACCGAAGTTAGTGGGGGCTCAACGACCGTGGCATGCATCTCGTTGGTAAATCCTGAAAGGGCAATGTCCTGAGGAATTGAGAGTCCGGCTTTTCGAATGGCACGCATAGCTCCAAAAGCCACAGTATCATTGATACAAAGCAATGCATCCGGAGGATCTGGTAATTCAAGCAGTTGCTGAGTGGCCTTTTCCGCATCATCGGCATTGAGGCTGGTATTTGCCATATAGGCAGGGGTGACCGGCAAATTACAATCAATGAGTCCGGCCAGATAGCCCGCTGTTCTTTCTTTGGAAATGCTAAGGTTTTTGGGCCCCGCCAGGCAAGCGATCCGTTTTGCTCCGTGTTGATGAAAATGACAGGTCAATTCCCGCGCCGTATTGGTGTTGTCGACCCCTACAGAAGATATACGGTCGGTCTCTGCCACCCTGTCAAAAAACACCAATGGGATGTTTTGAGTGGTCAGACGGCTGAAATGAGCGAAATTTTTTGTTTCTTGAGCAATGGAAGAGATTACACCGGAAGCGCCGATCTCCAGCAGATGGTTGACGCATTTCTCTTCTTTGTCGGCCTGGTCGTCTGAGTTGGTGATAACAACGAAATAACCCTTTTCTTTGGCATAGTTTTCAATGCCACTGATCACGGATGAGAAAAAGTAGGTGACCATGTCAGGGACAATAATGCCAATGGTTTTTGCGGTAGTATTTGGTTTTTTTGCGGAATGTTCTTTTTGCTTGTAATTACGTTCAAAAGCCATCTCCTGAATCTGTTTTTTTAGCGCAGGGCTAATGTCCGGATGGTCTTTAAGTGCCCTTGAAACGGTGGATACGGAAGTGTTAAGTGCTTCTGCAATATCTTTGAGTGATGTTCGTTTTTTAGACATGGTGACCGGCGTTTATAATTTTTTAATGTTGCAAATTTACCGCAAAAAAATATATTCATGCATTATTTTGCGTTAAAAATTGCGAAATATTTTTGTTTTTGCGAAAAAAGAATCGAGTGAACAGAAAAAAAGAAAACCTCCTAAGGACTTCATTGCCTTTGTTTTCTGCGTCCGTTGTGGGGCAAGGGATGAATTTTTTATTGGTTTTTTTGTTGCCCTTACTTTATTCTGCGGAGGATATTGGGAAGTTTTTTGTGTTTTCAGCTATCGGGCTTCTATTAGGGGCTTTAGTTTCCTGGAGTAGTTTTAATACAATTCTTTTAAGTTCTTCTCCCAAAGAAGCCAAAAGGAATTTAAGTATTTCTGTTATCCTTGGAGGAGCTACCTCTGCTTTTCTTTTTATAGGGGTATTGGTTTTGTTTGTATTAAAACCGGATAAAATATTCTTTGAAGGGATTTTTTTGTTACCTCTTTTTGTATTGATGGAAAATGTATCAATTTCATTTGAAAATTACTTGAATTATCAAAAAGCCTATGCTAAAATAAGCCGGATAAAACTAATTAAGGCCTTATCTGTTTTTGTATTAACATTGGTGTATGGCTTTTGGGAAGGTACTTTTTATTCTCTTGTTTTTGCTTTTTTGGGAGGTCAGCTTATTGTATTGTTGGCTCAATACCTCTTTTCCGGGGCCCCGGAAAAGCTTTTTTCTGTGAAATGGAAAGAGATAATTCTTTTTTTTGTTCGACATCGGGATATATTGGTTTTTAATTCGTTAATGGCATTGATATCTAAGCTGTTAATTTATTTACCTACCGTGTTGATCTCTTTGTTTTTCGGGGAAGCAGTTGTGGCCTTGTTTGGTATGTCCCAACGGATTATGGCAACTCCCATGAGCCTTTTGGGTGGAAGTGTGTCTGTTGTGTTTGGAAAGGTTTGTGTTGACAAGTTCATTGGTAGAGAAAAGATTTGGAGCTATTTTATTGATTCGCTAAGTAAGATTTTACTGTTTTTTGTGCTTTTCGGATTGTTGGTTTTAATTTTTGCGCCATTAGTTGTTGACCTTTTTTTGGGTGATGAATGGGATGAGGTTGGAACGATTATGCGTATTTTAATTCCTTTGAGTGTTATTCAAAATACCATAATGCCATTTACCATATTAAATACAATACTAAGGTTTCAAAAGAGAATTTTTATTTTTTATTGTATTAGTCTGGTAATAAGAATGGGGTTGATGTTTATTTTGCCAATTAAAATTTTCCAGATAGATTATCTTTTCCTTTTGGTGCTCTTTTCTTTTTCAGGAGTTATGCATTATTTGTATTATTTTAAAGAGCTATTTAAACAGGTGAAATATTATGACAATGAGTTTGGATGTAAAAAAAGTGTGGATTAAAAGAGTGGTTTATCTGTTATTTGAATGGTTGGATCAGAATCTTTTTCGATGGTTTGTGAAACTGTTTTATCCGCAGTACAAACGACCGCGAAAAGGTTATATGAAGAACTACAGGGTGTTGCTGGAATTTTTATTCATGCAAAAAATTATGGGTTTTAACCGTATGGTTCCCTGGCCGGTAGATTTTCGCAGCAAAGTTCGCGGGTGGCGGTTTATTCAAAAAGGGATCATGTGCGACCCGGGGGACAGTCCCGGAGTTTATATCAATGCTTTTGGAGGATTAAAGATGGGGGATAATGTGGCAATTGCACCTAATGTTACTATTGTCACCACCAACCACTACAAGTATGATCACCGAAAAAAATCAAATACTATCGGAGTGATCATTGGCAGCAATGTCTGGATTGGCGCTAATTGTGTAATACTGCCAGGATCCAAAATTGGAGATGAAGTAACGATTGGAGCCGGATGCATCATTTCAGGAGATATTCCTTCCAAATCAACTGTTACTCGTGGAGATAACGTGATTAAGATCATCCCAAAAACCAAAGAATACGAGTGGGATATTTACAAGGAGCAACTTACCTGAGGTCTGCCGGGTGTACAATTGTTCTTTTAATAATGTTCTTCGAGATGTTAGGTCGACGGGAGAATATTGAAAAATCTCATTTTTTTATTGCTGCATTTTTTGCTCATTTGTAAGTTATCGTGTTGTGCATTTTCTTAAAATAATTTTTTAATCAAATAGTAAATAAAAGATGAATAGTATTTTACGTACCTCTGCTCTCTTTTTTGCGGCTCTGTTTTCTCTGAGTGTTTTGGCACAGGATGAAAAGAAAGAAGCGAAAGAAGGCTACCAGTTCGAAACAATTGTTGATTTGCCCACCACCAGCGTGAAAGATCAAAATCGCTCCGGGACTTGTTGGAGTTTTTCCGGGGTTTCTTTTCTGGAATCAGAAATGATGAGAATGGGAAAAGATCCTGTCAATTTTTCGGAGATGTTTATCGTCCGTCATTGCTATGCCGATAAAGCCGGAAAATATGTTCGTTTACACGGGCATCTGAATTTTGGGCCCGGAGGAGCCTTTCATGATGTTTTGTATGTGTTGAAGAATTATGGTGCTCTTCCGGAAGAAGCATATCAGGGATTGGAGTATGGAGAAGATAGTCACGTCCATGGTGAGATGGATGAAGTGCTTAAAAATTATGTGGATGGTGTTATTGAGAATAAAAACAAACGCATAAGTACTGCATGGCAGGAGGGTTTTGATGGCATTCTGAATGCCTATCTGGGAACGACTCCTGAAACCTTTTCCTATGAAGGGAAAAATTATTCTCCCATTGAATTTGCCAATGAAGTGGTTGGGTTGAATGCCGATGATTACATTCAGGTAACTTCTTTTACCCACCATCCGTTCTACGAACCTTTTATTATTGAAGTCCCTGACAACTGGCTTTGGGGAGAGGTTTACAATGTGAAGCTGGATGAGCTTATGGAGATCATCAATAATTCACTGGAGCAAGGTTACACCGTGGGGTGGGCTACCGATGTGAGTGAAAAAGGATTTTCACATCGTAATGGTGTGGCTGTAGTGCCTGAAGAGAATCTTGAAGTATTGGATGATACTGAACGTTCGAGATGGGAAAAGCTTTCCGAAGAAGAGCTTCAGAAGCAATTGTATTCATTCGATGGTCCGGTGAAGGAGAAGGAAATTACCCAGGAGCTTCGTCAGATGGGCTTTGACAATTACAAAACTACCGATGATCATGGAATGCATATTGTTGGAATGGTAAAAGATCAAAACGGAACCGTTTATTACAAAGTGAAAAACTCATGGAATACAGACAATAAATATGATGGTTATTTGTATGCCTCCGAGAACTTTGTGAAACTAAAAACCATTTCTATTATGATTCATAAGGATGTGGTTCCGAAGGAATTAAATGAGCGCATTGAATGGTAGGTTTTGTTTGGAAATCTAAACGCGTGCCAAAAAAAGTTAAAACCCTGTTTTTTTAATGAAACCCTGAAACTTTTACATGAACGACCCCGTTATAAAGGGTGAAGTTTTCTTCATAAGTAAGGGTTTAGGTTAGGTAAATTGAAAGAAAGGGATAAAAGTTTCTCTTTGATGAGTTTTCAAAAAATAAAAAATTTTTATCTCTTTCTTTAAACCATTCGAATGATTACTTGTTTAAACATATAGATTTTCATAATTTTGGGTTAGGGTTAAGGTTAGAAACGGGAGTTGCCAAACGAGGTAACGCCCGTTTCTGTTTTATAACATTTGCTTTTTTGCAAAATAAAACGGATGCCTTTGAGAGCACCCGTTTTCCCTTTCCTATAAAACCGTTTAACGCATTCTGGGAACGTAAAACATGTCTCAAATGTAGTGTTTTCAACTCTTTATACCCTTGCAAATCGTAAAAACAATTGTCAAAAGGTAAATTTTCTGATTAATGACAAAAAAAACCGGCTTCTGAGGAAAACCGGTTTTTTGTATGCTGAAAATAGTTATTGTATCTAATTATTTACTGACTGTATTCTCTTATCTGAGTTTGGCCCCCAACTCCTGCTCAAATACACGGGTCAGGTTGCTCATGGTTTTGTCAATTTGTTTGTCTTTGAGTGTTTTGGTGGTGTCCTGGAGCGTGAATGAAACAGCATAAGATTTCTTACCGGCACCAAGTTTTTCCCCTTCGTACACATCGAAAAGAGAGACTTCTTTCAGCAGTTTTTTCTCTGTTTTCAAAGCCAGTTCTTTAATTTGGCTAAACATTACGTCATTGTTAAGGAGCAATGCCAGATCCCGTTTTACCTCGGGAAATTTGGATATCTCTTTGAACATTACCGATTTCTGAGCCGATGCTTTTACCAGTACCTGCCAGTTCATTTCGGCAAAATATACGGGTTCATCAATGTCAAAATTTTTCAGCAGAGAGGGGTGAATCATTCCCATGTAAAAAAGTTCTTTGCCATCAGCTGCTGTTATTTTGAGCCCTTCGGCAATGAGGTCGTTTTCGTTGGCTGCTTCTTTGCAACTGCGGGTGTCAATTCCCAGTCTTTCCAATACATTGTAACTCCAGGTTTTCAGATCAAAGAAAGATACCTTTTGGTCTTCACTGTTCCAGATGCCGGAAGTTTTGTTGCCTGTCACAATCAGAGCCAGCTTTTCTTCTTCTTTATATCCTTTTACTTCGGAAGCTGGCTTGTTAGGATTGAGGCTATAGCAATTACCAAACTCAAAGAGGCGCAGATTCTGATTCTGCCTGTTGCGGTTGTGGCGAACAGCCTCCAGTGCATTGAAAAGCAGTGTCTGGCGCATGCCGTTCAGGTCAGAACTCAACGGGTTGGCTAGTTTTACTACCAGATCTTCCGGGAAGCTATTTGATTGCTCGTAATAGGAGGCTTTGGTGAGTGAGTTACTCATGATCTCTGCAAAACCGGCCCCCACGAGTTGGGCAGCAATGGTGTTCCGGAGTTTTCCAATGTTGGGCTTGTCAGCATAAACGATGGTGGAATTCAGCTTTTCAGGAGCTTCCACATTGTTGTATCCGTATACCCGAAGAATTTCCTCGATTACGTCGGCTTCGCGCTTTACATCCACTCTGTAAGGAGGCACAGCCACCCGCCATGATCCGTCTGCTTCGGCCACGATGTCAATATCCAGCGCTTTCAGGATTTTTCGTATTTGTGTTGTTTCAATTTTTTTGCCGATAAGCCGATCCACATGTGCCAGCGATATTTCCACGTCGTGGTGTTCCACCGGCTCAGGATAGATGTCTACGATTTCGTTGGAAATAGCGCCTCCGGCAACTTCCTTGATCAGCATGGCGGCTCTTTTCAGAGCATATAGCGTTAAATTGGGATCAGTACCCCGTTCAAATCTAAATGAAGCATCTGTATTCAATGTGTGACGACGTGCTGTTTTTCTAACAAAAACAGGGTTGAAACAGGCGCTTTCCAGAAATATTCTGGTGGTTTTTTCTGTGACGCCACTATCGATGCCACCAAATACACCGGCAATACACATCCCTTCCTCTGCATTGCAAATCATTAAATCCTGATCGTCCAATTCCCGCTCTTTTTCATCGAGAGTGGTAAATTTAGTGCCCCTTTTCAGGGTTTTAACAATCACTTTATTCCCTTTGATTTTGTCCCCATCAAAAGCATGAAGTGGTTGTCCCATTTCGTGAAGGATGAAATTGGTGATATCCACCACATTGTTGATTGGAGTCATTCCAATGGCAAGCAATTTGTTTTTTAGCCAGTCGGGGGATTCTTTAACAGTCAGGCCGCTGATGGTGAGCCCGCTATACCTGGTGCATGCTTCCGGGTTTTCAACTTTTACGGAAACCGGCCAGTCGTGGTTGTCTGTTCTGAAGTTGTCAACAGAGGGCCATTTAACTTCAATGGAATTGTCTTTTTGTTTTAAAAATGCCGCCAGATCTCTGGCTACCCCAATATGTGATGCACCGTCTATGCGGTTGGGGGTGAGGTCAACTTCAATGCGAATGTCCGATTCTATTTTGAAATATTCGGCAGCCGGGGTTCCCACCTTAGTCTCGGGTGCCAGCTCCATAATTCCGTCATGACCAGTGCCCAAACCGATTTCATCTTCGGCACAAATCATACCTTCCGATTTTTCTCCTCTGATTTTGGCCTTTTTGATTTGGAAGCCTTCTTCATCAGGATAAAGAGTTGTTCCAACGGTGGCCACTACCACTTTCTGGCCGGCAGCAACATTGGGAGCACCGCATACAATGGGGAGTGGTTCGCCTTTTCCGATATCTACGGTAGTTACGCTCAGTTTGTCGGCATTGGGGTGTTTTTGGCAGGTAAGCACTTCACCTACCACCAATCCACGCAGGCCGCCTTTGACCGTGTCGATGGTTTCAACCGATCCAACTTCAAGTCCCAGGTCTGTCAGGATCTTTGCAATTTCTGTTGCCGGCAAATTAGTATTGATGTAATCTTTGAGCCAATTGTATGAGATGTCCATGAGTATGTTGTGTTTTTCAAATTTTCGAATCGATAGGTGTGGTTGCAATTATAATTTGCAACTAAATGACCAGCAAAAATAAGAAATATGTTTCAACGTGCTAAAAAATAGAGGATATCTTTTTGTGTTTAGGGTTACATTGCCAATGATCAATTA
>DHQK01000159.1:16829-19950 GCA_002411085.1 Marinilabilia sp. UBA5340
CCAATGATCAATTATTAATGATCTAAGGGGGCACTTACCGCACGACACATTCAATGCGCTAATCTCTGGCTGCCTAATCTTCTACTGGCCCATTATCTACTGACTAAAACGCTTTCTTCATATTGTTGTTTCCTCTTATTTCAATATCTTTGGGACTTAAAGCATAAAACCGGAGAAAATTTCGGGTTTTGAGCAGAAAATGTGTATTACTATGATAAAATTTGAAGAGAATCATCGTCCGTTAATTTTGGTGACCAATGACGATGGTGTGGATGCGTTGGGAATTCAGACGTTGAGAGAGGTGGCACGGGAATTTGGAAATGTAGTTGTAGTGGCTCCGGACTCGGCGCAGTCTGGTATGTCCAATGCCATTACTGTGAAGGTGCCGTTGTTTTTGAAACAGGTGCACAGTGAAAAAGGATTGTATATATTTAAAAGTAATGGTACACCAGTGGATTGTGTAAAACTATCACTGAATTCTTTATTGCCCCGTACACCAGATTTGGTATTGTCGGGGATCAATCACGGAAGTAACAGTTCATCGAGTGTGCATTATAGCGGAACCCTTGGAGGTGCCCGGGAAGGTGTCATGAATCAAATTCCTTCCGTGGGGTTTTCTTTGTTGGATTACAGCCCTGATGCTGATTTTAGTACTTCCATGCCTTTTGTTCGTCAGGTGATTCAGCAGGTGCTCCAGTTCGGATTGCCGGCAGGAACTTTTTTGAATGTCAATATTCCTAAGGGAAATGCCCTGAAAGGGATTAAGGTTGTTCGTCAGGCAAGAGGAAAGTGGGTTGAGGAGTTTGTAGAACGGGAAGATCCGCGAAAGCAAAAATACTATTGGCTGACCGGCTTCTTCCAGAATCTGGAACCTTCAGCTACCGATACCGATGAGTACGTTTTGGAGCAGGGGTATGTTTCTGTTGTCCCCTGCACACTTGATATTACCGATCATTCGGCAATAGAGCAGCTACGTGATCAATCTTATGAGATGAGTATTAACGGGGTTGTCTGACCCAATGTGGATATTAAAAGATGATTTGTAAATGTAACAAGCAAATTGTAGGAATAGTGATTGGCCTGATAGTACCTTTGCTATTCAGCTACCTGCTGTTTCAGGGTAGGTATCAGGGAGATTTGGCTTTTATTGATTTTGTAAAGGCCATGTTTCAGTTACATAGTCTTGGAAAACTTGTAAGTGTGAGTGTACTACCCAATCTTCTGGTGTTTTTTGTTGCCATTTGGACCGAGCGGCTTTTGGCGGCCAGAGGCATTGTAATCGCAACCCTGGTTTATACGCTGGCAACTGTCCTATTGTATTTTTTAAGTTAATTATTTTTTGGGGGATCGAGTCCCGGTTTACCTGAAAGAGCTAAGTCAGGCCTTGATAAACAACTGAAAACCGAATGAGATATTATATTATAGCAGGTGAAGCATCGGGGGATTTACATGCATCCAACCTGATGCGAGAACTGAAGGCACTGGATGCTGATGCAACTTTTCGTTTCTGGGGGGGAGACCTGATGGCACGCCAGGGAGGAACTCTGGTCAAACATTATCGCGATACAGCTTATATGGGGGTATGGGAGGTGCTGACCAACTTGAAATCCATCTTCAGGAATCTCAATGATTGTAAAGAAGATATTTTACGCTACCACCCGGATGTAATTATCCTTGTTGACTATCCTGGCTTTAACCTGCGAATTGCCCGTTTTGCGCATGAACATGATTTAAAGGTGTTTTACTATATTTCACCGAAGATATGGGCCTGGAACAAGGGGCGTGTCCGAAGGATTCAAAAATGGGTCGACAAGATGTTTACCATTCTTCCTTTTGAGACAGATTTTTATGCCAAATACAATGTTCCGGTGGCTTATTCCGGAAACCCTTTGCTTGATGCTATCGATTCTCGCCAATACAAAGATGAGCCTCGGGCGGATTTTCTGAAAAGACATGACCTGCCGGATAAACCGATTGTGGCTGTTTTGGCCGGAAGTCGTACCCAGGAGATTGACCGTATTATGCCCGATATGATGAAAATGGTGCGAAAGTTTCCCGATCATCAGTTTATTGTGGCGGGAGCTCCTTCATTTAATGCTTCCGATTATCAGCAATATGTTCCGGGTGAAGGTACCGTTAAAGTTATTTTTGGAGAAACTTATGCATTGCTTCAGCAGGCAAGAGCTGCCATGGTTACCTCAGGCACTGCCACGCTGGAAGCTGCTTTGCTGAAATGTCCCCAGGTTGTCTGTTATAAGATGTGGGGAGGTGGAGTAACCGATTTTATGGCGAAGAAGGTTATTATTCAGGTGCCTTTTATTTCCCTTGTGAATCTAATTATGAATAGGGAAGTAGTGACCGAATTATTTCAGAATGACATGACAGAAGAGAATTTGACCTCCGAGTTGCGGAATTTACTATGTGATGAGGGTATTAGAAATAAAATGTTTGCCGATTATGCCGAGTTGCAGGAAATAATGGGAGGCCCCGGAAGCAGTGGTAAAACTGCCCGACTGATGTGGGATACTTTGAACAGTTAGGAGGTCCGGAAGTTTCTCTTTTTTTCTATTAACTAAAAACTAACTACTAACAACTATTGTATGTTGGCACTTTGGAAGAAGGAGCTTTTTACTTTTTTTAGTTCACTGACAGGATCGTTGGTTATTGCTGTATTTCTTGTACTCAATGGCTTATTTTTGTGGGTAATTCCGGGCAATTTGAATATTTTGTTTGGAGGTTATGCCAACCTTGACGGTCTTTTTTATTTGGCTCCATGGCTTTATCTTTTTTTAGTTCCTGCAGTTACAATGCGATTGTTTGCCGATGAGAAAAAATCGGGAACCATTGAGTTGTTGCTTACACGACCTTTGTCCGACTGGCAAATAGTAACCGGTAAATACCTGGCCGGCTTTTCTCTGGTTGCATTGAGTTTGTTGCCCACATTGATCTATTTCTATTCGGTACATGCCCTTGCGCAGCCGCAGGGAAATATAGATTCAGGAGCTATCTGGGGGAGTTATATCGGATTGGTGTTATTGGCAGGGGCTTATGTGTCCATGGGCGTATTTACATCAGCGATTACTGATAATCAGATTGTTGCTTTTGTGTTGGCAGCATTGCT
>DHQK01000159.1:20282-23907 GCA_002411085.1 Marinilabilia sp. UBA5340
TCTCATTATCAGTCTGTAAGTCGTGGAGTGGTGGATCTCAGAGATATTCTTTACTTTTTGGGGGTGATTGTTGGATTTCTTGCGCTTACACAATTGGTGCTTAGCAGCCGTCGCTGGTAGCAGTAGCCGGTGTAAAGGGCAGGAAGATAGAGATTAGAAGGTTCGGAGGTGGAGGGTTGCAATTCCACTTGCTTTAAACAATTGACGACGGGATTTATAAAATATTCATAAGGACAGAAAATGCTTCTTTATTATGGTTTTCGATCATTAAATCGAAAGAGAATATTAAGAAACTGTTTAAGTTTTATCCTTTGAGATGTTTTCGAGTCTTGAACTCTTATACTTCGTCAAAATTTCCTTAAATAGCGCTGCTATTTTCGTCAATTTTGACTTGCCTAAAGAGCTCAATCCTTCAAAAATATCTGCCAAAAACAAAATTTAAACAGTTTCTAAGACAATTGAGAATAAGTATTTTCCCTGGTAAATAAAATGTAATAACCCTGATCTTTAAATGACTATAAAAGTTCAGGCAAAACAAAACAATAATTGAGAATCATTATCTCATACAACGCATGCTTGTAATACCAGATTTTTCTGGGATAAAATATTATTAAAAACAAGAGAGTTAATATGCCGGTAAACTCGAATAGACATAAAGATCTGATACGCTTTGGGGTTCTTTTGTTGGGAATTGTACTGTTAAATGTTTTTGCTTCGTCAATTGTTTTCAGGCTGGATTTGACGGCCGAAAAACGCTTTACGCTGGCTGATATCACCAGGGATTTTCTTTCAGGTATGGAAGAGCCTGTTTTTGCACGCGTTTATCTTTCGGGAGATCTTAATGTCGGATTCAGTCGATTGTCGGACGCTGTGGAAGACAAGTTGCAGGAATTTGAAGTGTATGCAGGTGCTAATCTGGATTACCAGTTTATCGATCCTGAGGGGGCAGATGAATCGTCAGAGGAAGCCAAAGCATTTCTTTCGGAATTGGGGCTGGATCCGGTGCCGGTTTTTGAAGCCAGAGAGGATGGCTCTCGCAGCAAGACGTTTGTTTACCCGTATCTTGTTTTTTGGTCAGGTGAGGCCGAGATTGCAGTGAATCTTCTGGAAAATATGCCGGGGCAGTCGGGTGCAGAAAACCTGAACAGCTCCATGGAAGTGCTTGAATATAAGTTTACAGATGCCCTTAGACGGCTGTTGGCAGAGGAGATGCCACGCATTGCATTTTTAGAAGGGCATGGAGAGTATGATGAGGTGGACGTGGTGGATGTTACGGATGCGTTATCGCGTTATTATCAGGTTGACAGGGGTAATCCAGGAGCTTCGCCTGAAATGCTTCAACCTTATGCTGCCCTGATAGTGGCAGGCCCGACAAAGGAATTTGCTGAAAATGAAAAATTTGCTATTGATCAGTACATTATGCAGGGGGGGAAAGTATTGTGGTTAATGGATGGTATCGGGGTTACGATGGACAGTTTGCAGAATACCATGCAGACGGTGGGCCTGCCTTTGGATGTGAACCTGAATGATCAGTTGTTTCGTTATGGGTTTCGCATAAATCCTGTTGTTGTTCAGGATATTCAATCCGGAATGATTCCTGTAAATGTGGCCCCAGCAGGGCAGCCCTCTCAGTTTGTTCCAATGCCCTGGACTTACAGTCCTTTGCTCAACACCAATAACAGCCATCCGGTTACCCGCAATGTCAACCTGGTGAAAGGATCATTTGCGAGTAGTATTGATACGGTGGGAGGTGATTTAAATACCGTCAACACGCCATTGCTGTTTTCCAGCAGATACTCACGCGAAATGGAAAGTCCGGTTTTTATTTCGCTCGCCCATGTGGAAGAGCAACCTGCCCGGGAAAATTTCCCTCAGTCCCACATCCCCGTGGCTTATTTGTCGGAGGGGCAGTTTACATCTGCATTTCTCAACAGGCCAGTACCACCGCAGGTTTCAATATCTCATTCTCAACGACGGGACCAGAGTGTTGATACCCGGATGATTGTTGTTGCAGATGCAGCCATCATCAAAAATGAAGTCCACCGGAGGGAGTCTTCCAATCCTGGTATTGTTCCTTTGGGGTATGATGAAGTAACCCGGCAGACTTTTGGAAACAAACAGTTTATTCTCAATGCCGTGAATTACCTGACGGATGACCAGGGATGGATGCAATTACGGGCCCGCAATTATCGTCTCAGACTGCTTAACCGTGACAAAGTGGCCAATGAAGCTACGTATTGGAAAGTCGTTAATATTGGAATTCCTGTGTTTTTTGTGTTGCTACTGGGATTAATCGTTCCTTTTTGGCGAAAAAGACGTTTTGGGAAAGAAAGTAAATGAGGTTTCAGCTTTTTTTAACCTTATAATTTTATTAATTTCGGCACACTTTTTTGCGACATAATCTTTATATTTGAAAATGCAGGTAAAAAATGTAGTTTCATTTACAAGTGATTGTTGCATAAATGGTTTATGATCGTAATGCACTTGTTTCAGGTGCAGGGATTTTTACTGTATTTTGTTTATTAGATAATAATTAAAAAAAATAGAAAACAATGAAGTTTGTTGTCTCCAGTTCAGGGCTGCTGTCTCATTTGCAGGCCATCAGCCGGGCTATTGCTTCCAAAAGCCCTATGCCCATTCTTGATAATTTCTTGTTCAGTCTCGAAGGACAAAAACTGACCATCACCGCTTCGGATACGGAAGTAACGATGATTACCAGCATGGATCTGGAGACTACTGAAGGAGAAGGCAATATTGCCATGCCTTCTAAGATCCTTTTGGAGACTTTGAAAAAATTTCCGGAGCAGCCACTTAATTTTGAAATTGATGAAGAGTCGATGGCTGTGGATATTGTGACCGAAAAGGGTAAGTTTAGTGTGGTGGGTCAGAATGGAGATGATTTTCCGGCACTGCCGCAAATCAATGAAGACAAAGCCAGCAATCTTCAATTGCCGGCAGATACTCTGCTTACAGGAATTGTCAAAACCTTGTTTGCTACAGCTGAAGATGAACTGCGACCGGTGATGAACGGAATTTTATTTGAGTTTACGCCCGATAATATGACATTTGTGGCTTCTGATTCGCACAAACTGGTTCGATACCAGCGTCTGGATGTGAAAACCGACTATGAGGCCTCCTTTATTTTACCCAAGAAACCTGCAGGCTTGTTGAAAAATGTGTTGCCCAAAGAGGATGGCGAGGTAGCTGTCTCCTTTGACGATCAGAATGCATACTTTACGATGCAGAATTACCGATTGGTTTGTCGTCTGGTTGAAGGGAATTATCCAAGTTACAATGCAGTGATTCCGCAGGATAACCCCAATAAGGTGGTGGTTGACCGGGTGGATCTTTTCAATACACTTGGGCGGGTTTCTTTGTTTGCCAGTCAGGCCAGTAACTTAGTGAAACTGCACCTGGGTGCCAACGAAATGGTTGTTTCAGCTCAGGATATTGATTTTTCTATATCAGCCCACGAAAAACTGGGTTGCCAGTACGAAGGAGATGAAATGGAAATTGGATTTAAATCCGGTTTTCTGGCCGATATTCTGGAGAATATTTCTTCGTCCGATATTGTGTTGGAGTTGTCGGATCCTGCGCGTGCAGGTATTTTTGTGCCTTTTGATAA
>DHQK01000159.1:24157-51915 GCA_002411085.1 Marinilabilia sp. UBA5340
TAGCAGGATTTTTATAGATATGTATAACGTCCCGTTGAATTTTTTCAGCGGGACGTTCTTTTTTGTGTTAGATCCTTTTTTTAAGCGTGGTGCAGTATAAAACTGACATGGATAGTTAGTGGCTGGTCTGCGTCAGATGCAATTTTGGTTTCGGATATTAGGTTATAGAACAAAAAAAGGGCTGCTTTGCTGAGCAGCCCCTTAAAAACAGGACAATTAATAGAACTGGAAAATTTTAACCAGACAGCCATCGTTATGGCGTTTTTTTAATGTTATCTCCTTCCGGGTTGTCTTGTTTTTTTACGGTTATTAGGTAAATAGAAAGAAAGCATTTAAATAAAAAGCCTGATTCCGGGTATGAATGTTCTCCCGGAATCAGGTTTTGGGAAATTATACAAGGTTATCGTAAGCAGTTTCTCCATGCTCGTAGATGTCGAGACCTTCTTCCTCAACACGCTTGGGAACTCGCAGACCAACTGTTGCTTTGATAGTTCTGAAGAGGATGAATCCTAATGCCAGAGACCATGCAGCAATGGCAACAACACCCAGTGCCTGAACGCCCAGTAAGCTTGCTCCGCCACCATAGAAGAGGCCTCCGTCGGTAGCCAGCAGTCCTACCATGAGTGTCCCTGCAGCGCCACTGAAACCGTGAACAGTAACCGCACCTACGGGGTCATCAATTTTGAGCTTGTCAAGCATTTCCACACCAAAGATCAATACAATACCAGCTACAATTCCGATGATTACAGCACCTCCTGGGCTTACAATATCACAACCTGCAGTAATGGCTACTAATCCAGCCAGGGCACCGTTGAGCGAAAGCCCCAAAGAAGGACGCTTGTAGCGCATCCAGGAAATGATCATAGCTGTAACTGTTCCGGCAGCAGCCGACAGGTTGGTGGTAACAAAGATTGAGGCTACGGCTGAAATGTTATCCAGTCCGCTGGCAGCTAACTGAGAGCCCGGGTTGAAACCAAACCATCCGAACCAGAGGATAAATACCCCTAAAGCACCAATGGTCAAACTGTGACCGGGAATCGCTTTTCTTTTTCCGTTGTATTTGCCTAAGCGTGGGCCAATGGTCGCAGTCGCAACCAGTCCAAGCCATCCGCCAACAGAGTGTACTACTGTGGATCCGGCAAAGTCGTGGAATCCAAGCTCGCTGAGCCATCCACCGCCCCAAACCCAGTGACCGGATATGGGATATATCACTGCTGTGATAAAGAAACTGGCAAGGATATAGGCTTTGAACTCTGTCCGTTCAGCAACAGCCCCGGATACAATAGTCGCTGCTGTGGCAGCAAAAACAGTCTGAAAAATTAGTAAGGCATAATCAACATCATTGCCATAACTGCCAGAAAAGAAGAGGTCGGGCATTCCAATGAAACCCCCAAGGTCGGTGCCAAACATAATACTGAATCCTATCAGCCAGAACATTAGTGATCCTACAGAAAAGTCCAGGAAGTTTTTCATCAGAATGTTGGCGGTGTTCTTAGCACGTGTAAAACCAGCTTCTACCATTGCAAAGCCTGGCTGCATAAACATTACCATGGCGGCTGCAATCAAAACCCATAACATGTCTAAAGAAACGGATATCTCGGATACTTGCTTAGTAATTTCTTCCATAATTGTAATATTTTAATAGATTTAACCTGAGGGGTTACCTTATTCCTCTTCCCCTTTGATGTAAAGAGACTCATCGCCTGTTTCACCGGTTCGAATCCGGTACGATTCGGCGATGTCTACCACAAAGATTTTTCCGTCTCCTATGGCACCGGTTTTTCCCGATTCCAAGATGGCATTGATGGTGTTCTTCAGGTTTTTGTCACGTACTACAATCGATAGTTTTATCCGCTCGATGGCACTGGTATCGTATACAATACCCCGAAAGGCACGTTCTTCTCTGGATTTTCCGATCCCCCGGACTTCCCAGTATGAAAAGAAATCGATACCGACTTTGCTAAGGGCTTCTTTTACATCATCGAACTTGGTTTTGCGTATGATGGCTTCAATTTTTTTCATGTTTTTATTTTTTAGGTTTTTGACTTTCTTGTGAATCCCGGGGTAGTCCTCTTTAATGAACTACCCTCGGGTCCGACCCTTGATTAGAATGAAACGCCCACTACCATGAATAAACTTTCGCTTTCGGGGTTGAGAATAACTGATCCGGAAAGTGGAAGTGAGAAATAGTCGGTGAGTTTGATCTCTTTGGATGCCCCAACTCCGATGTTGACAATTCCAAAGTCTCCATCTGTAGTATAGACCTCGTCACCGGCTCCGATAAATGCATTGACCAGGCCGAAGTCGTATCCTGCCTCGAAATAGAGTGATTTGTCGTCTGCTCCTGCAAAGAACTTTCCTGCAAGCAGACTGAATTTGTCCAACGTCAGTGTTCCGCTTATTTCCATGGAATGATTGGCATCAAAATCGAAGTATTCGTCCGACATGTCATCCAATGGGAAGTAATAGTCGGTAAGGGTCAAAGAAAATACATCACCGAAAGCGTATCCTGCATAAAGGTCGGCTTCCTGTGCTCCCGGTAGGTTGGTGGTGTATGCTCCCCATGCTCCCAGTACAAAATTACCGGCACTCATTTCCAGATAAGGCTGAATGCTCGGGGAGCCTCCAAAGTCGGTACCACGCCATACGTAGCGACTCATCAGGTCGGCTCCGACACTGACTTCAACTTGTGATTTGGCACTGAAGCCAGTTGCAAACAGACCAGTGAAGGTCAAAACCAAAAATAGTTTTCCAAAGTTTCTCATAGTGGTTAGTTTTTAAAAAAAATAAGTGGTTAATAATCTTACCCCTCAAATTAAGGGGGTGTTTGGTTGATTTGTTTGGTTTTTTTTGAAAATCACCCCTTTTTTGATTAGGTTGCTGATGCAAATATATATACTTTTTATTTTTACCCCCTAATTTTTGAGGGGTATTTTTTGAAAATTTGCATTTTTTATGAAAACACCCCTGCTTTGATTGGGGTGTTAAAGGTTTTTACTGATGAATTGTTGTTGCTCCCCCTGTTTTTTAATCGTTTATGGATTAATAATTGACAGTCCGGGTGGCGCTCCATAGATGTTTGCTGAAATAGGGCTCGAAAGGCTTTCTAGGTATACATTGGTTCTCCAAACAGCTACCCTTTTTTGGTATGAGTCATTTTTTCAATAATCTTTCGAAGTAGAATTAATAAAGTATGAATAGTTCATCTTAATTGATTAAATTTGACCTAATATGAGCCCTCCGAGGGTAACGAAGTAGGGCTTTACTTATCTCGTAGTTTCGGGATTGATTTAGAAAATATCTATGGGTGAAAGCCAAATATTTTCTGAATTTCTGGTTTTTATCCGGAAGTGAGAATTGCTTTGCTCGGCTCTGCCGCTTACATGCATGAATTTCGGTTTGATTTACAATATAAAATTTTGAAGCAATGAAAAATATTGAATTGGGAAAAGGAGTGGACAATCTTCAATTTGGGATGAGTCGTGAAAAGTTTAAGGAAATCATGGGTGAGCCCGATGAGGTGGAAGTGATGGAAAATGAAGATTTGCCTGAAGATACATCTGAAGCATGGCATTATGATGAGGTTGAATTGTCGGCTTCCTTTGATAAAATGGAAGACTGGCGCCTGACTTCTCTGGCTGTGAGTTCGGATAAATTTACATTTGAAGGTATAGATCTCATCGGTCTGAGTCAACAGGAGGTGATGGATCAGATTGAAATGATGGATCTGGGTGATATTTCTATTGAGGAATTGTCTGATGATGAAGACAACAGCCAACAGATTGCGACCCTTTTGGATGTGAGTCTTAATCTCTGGTTCGACAATGGGATTCTATCTGAAATACAATGGGGCCCCTATTGGGATGAGGAAGAGGAAGAATTGATCTGGCCGGATGAGGAGTAACTCTTTGCTGCGCATGTACGTAAATGTTGACAGCTCATTGAGATGGATAGGATGGTTGATTGCATCGCACCATCTCATTTTTTTTGTAAAAAAGTGAGCACGAACGATTGTTTTTTGCAATGATTGTATAAATTTACCTCGTTAATTTTACATTTATTAAATGCATGGAAAAGAGTATTTTAAAAGTTGATCCGGTAGCTTTTCGCTACGATGATCCTGAGATTGACAATGATGATCTGGGTGAGGAGGATGATTACGAGTGGAGTGAAGAAGATCTGGATGAAGAAGAATTTAACAAAGATTTTGACGAAGACCTTGATGAAGATTATGACGAGGACTTCGATAATGACTTTGATGAAGACTTCGATGAGGACTTCGATGAAGCTTATGATGACGATGATGATTATTGATCTGGCCGCTTGCTAGAGCATCACCTGTAAGACAGTTTGTAGTGACGCTGACCTGTGGTTTTGTTGTTATTTCCATTTTGTTGTGGAAGTAATCCTGGTTGTGGTGTCTTTTAAGCGTTTCTGAAACTAAGCTTTGCAAAGCAAACCCGGGGTGGAGTTGTCCGGGGGGCTTCTTTGTTTTCCGGATGAAGATTTTTCTTGTTCGGAAATCTTTTATTTTATAGAACAAGAATGCAGTCAAATAAGAAACAGGGCCGTTCAAACTATTATTGAACGGCCCTGTTATATTTCAACGATTGGTAAAAACGATCAGATCTCTTCTCGTGAAAGCCTTCTTTGTATTTTCTTAATTACACTTTCAATAGGTTCTTCAGGTTCAATGACATTGTAGTCTCCCCAGAAATCCGGATCAGAGAAGCCACTGACTTCATCTTCCATAATGGCATTGATTTTTAATCTGTCGGAGCCTCTGAATGGATCTTCTTCAGTAATGTCCCAGTCGGTAACTGCCATCTCCAGTGTGGTGTGGTAGTTGGTATTAAAAAGTTTCCTTCTCCATTTTACCTTAAAGGAAGCCTGCCCACGGCTGTATCCAAAGTACCATTTACCATCTTCATTCTGTCGGTAATTGACAATGTATGAGGCTTCTGTCGGGTAAACCCTGGCGCCCAGTGGTTTTTTGCGGATGAACATTCTTGCAACTTCATCTCTGTCTTCCGTGTTCATATTAAAGACAGCTCTTGTAACTGCAAGGTTTTCGGTATCCACATAAAGTTTTCCGTAGAAAAGCGGAATCTTCACTGAAGGCTTTTGTTCAAAGCTCAAAACATAGATGGTACGGTCTTCGATGCGTGTAATATTGCTGATTTTGAAACTGTAATACTCTATCATATCGTTGTCAAACAACAGGTAAGGGTCTTTCATGATGTCCAGCATGGTGGCAGTGTATGGCCCACCCTGTAATTTGAAAGCTAAAGTATCAAGTTTTTCGTAGTCTGTGCTCTTGCGGCCAATGTGCAGTTTTACTCTGTCTTCGCGCGGATTGTCGTAAGAAAATTTATAGACATCCACCACAGCTTCTGACAGTGAAACATAAGACCAGCCTTTTTTGATGGTTTCCCGGTAAAAAGCCGTCATTTTTGCAGGCTCGGCCAGGTAATTTTCATCTCTGCGGTTTAGCACCGCTCTTATCAACATATTCGGATCTGATGGAAAAACAGAAACTTCTACCAAAGGAACCGTAATCATTTTCAGTTGGATGGTATTGCGACCATTTCGAAAAGCTGACACCGGTACATATTTTTTCTCATAACCGATAAAAGAAATACGTATCTTCTCGTCGGATTTTTCTTTTGGGACTTTTAATGAGAAATTACCACTGGAATTACTCACTGTGGCAATATTGGAGCCTTCTATGGCAACGGTGGCAAATGCCAGTGGATCGCCGGAATCCTCATCTTCTACGGTTCCCTGAAGCAGTACAAATTTGGAGGTGTCGGGCAACTGTTCTTCTTCTTCGTAAATGGAAGAAGCATAAGTTGCAGTGGCGGTTATCGACATCATGGCCATGATGGCTGCTATGATACGAAAACCTTTGCGGAGGTTGAAATTACGTGTTTTCATGGCATCGTTTTTTGTGGTGTTCTTATTTTGTTTCAGGATGCTATTGGAATTGTTTTTAACAGCGCTTGTTGGTTTTCATCCTTTTCAACATATAGACACCAGGATGCCTCAAAACCCTTATTGGGAATTGATTTTTTTTTCGACTAACGGTACATTTGTTTCATGGGTTTCAGTAGATATTCCAGCCCGTTGAGTTTAATTTCGTAAATTGTCCCCAGCAGCATTCCCAGTTTTCCGTTGGGCCAGCCTTTCTGGGCCATCCATACCAGATATGGTTCCGGAAGGTCGCATATCCGCAGTCCTTTGTATTTTCCGTAAGGCATCCGGTTAGTGATGAGTTCTTTGAGGATTCCCGAGTTTATTTCCGGTGTTGATTCCATTAAATTGTTTTTGAATGATTAAAAAAATGCCCGGACTTAGAATGTGCTAATGTCCGGGCAAATGTAGAAATAATTCGGCTTAGATATCGTCAGGGTGGGGCCCGATTCGTCCTTCGCAATCAAGTGCATCGATTTTTTTCATATCTTCTTCTGATATTTCGAAATCAAAAACAGATGCATTTTCTTCAATACGATTTTTCTTGACGCTCTTGGGAATGGTGACCACTCCTTTCTGAAGATCCCATCGCAATACGATCTGTGCAATAGTCTTGTTATATTTGGCTGAAAGGTCTTTGAGCAAATCAATTTCAAAAACCTTTCCTTGCATAAGGGGACTCCAGGCTTCGTATTGGATATTGTGCTTCTTGCAGAAATCGACCAAATCCTGTTGCACCAGGTGGGGGTGAAATTCTACCTGGTTGACCATGGGCACAATATTACCTGATTCCATAACCTGTTCCAGGTGATGCTGCATAAAATTGCTGACGCCTATGGCTCTTACACGTCCTTCTTCGTAGATGGTTTCAAGTGCACGCCAGGTATCCAGGAATTTTCCTTTAACCGGCCAGTGTACCAGATAAAGATCCAGGTAGTCTGTTTGCAGCTTTTTCAGTGATTGGTTGAAAGCACTTATGGTTTGGTCGTAACCCTGATCAGTATTCCATACTTTGCTGGTGATGAAAAGTTCTTTTCGCGGAATCGCATGTGTTTTTATGGCTTCACCCAGCCCGTCTTCATTTTCATAAAAAGCAGCTGTATCAATATGACGATAGCCAAAGTCGAGTGCAGCATGTACGGCCTTTTTTATCTGGTCGTTGGGCGTTTGAAACACCCCTAGTCCAAGGTAAGGCATTTTGGTTCCGTTGGCCAGCTCTACTGTGCCATGTAAATCCTTAATTCTCATTTATTTTGTTTTATTTGTGTTTTTCGATCAACTATTAAACAAGAGATAACCCGTTTTGTTGGCCCGATAAAAACCTAAAAACGGGTTGTTTTGTGCGCTGCAACACTGGGTTGTTGTTACATTACTTTCAGTCGTTCGGGCTGCAGATCTTTCACCCATTTGTTGACGACAAACTTGTTTTTTTCTATCCACTGATGAATTCCATTTTGAGGGTCAGTGGCCATTTTTACCTGATCAATCAGGCTATTGAATTGCTTGTCGGTAAGTTGCATGCGCCTGAAAAATTCTGTCGCATGAGGATGTTCTTCTATGCTCTTTTTATTTCCTACCACATAAATGTGTTCATCAGTGGGGAAGATATTGTCCGGATCTTCCAGAAATCTTACATCATGACGGCTGAATATCCAGTGAGGTTCCCAACCGGTTACCACAATCTCCCGGCGCCGCTTAATGGAGTCCGCCATTTGAAAGGTCATCTGGTCATCAGATCCGGTGATTAAACGGTTGTTCAGTTTATAGTGTTTAAGCGCCTTATCGGCGGAGGTCATGATGCCGGCTCCGGCATCAATACCCACAATGGGGATGGTATCCCCGGTCAGATCGGTGATTGAAATATACTTACTGTAATCGGGTACAACCAGTCCGGTTTTAGGATTTCGAAAGACAATTCCGATGGTATCGATTTTATTGATATGTTGCTCAAAGTATTGATTTTGGGTGTAAGGGAGCCATGCATCCGGAAAGAAGTCCGCTTGTTGATTGGCAACTTCCTGATAGGCCGATTTCACATCTGTCAGTTTCAATTCTACTCTATATCCCATTTTTTCTTCAAGGACGGTGGCAGCCATCATTGTGATGGCCACACTTTCGGTCCAGTCGGTATAATTAAGCTTTACCACACGTTTATCTTCTTTTTCCTGAGAAGGTTTGGAGTAGTTGCAAGAAACCATTATGCCCGAAAAGAATATGCTGGTAAGCATCAGGGAGATGATATTTAAGAATTTTCGTTTCATGCTTTTTTACTTTGATAGAAAAATAATTGGTTTTCAATTTGGGGTTTGTAGAACCCTGCTGTGTGCTGTTTATCAGGAATGACCGGGTTTCTAATCAAAAATACGTTCCAGAATTCCGGTTGACAATTTTTTGTCTTTGACAATCAGCACGGGCAATGTTTTTCCACCCCCTGCAAGTTTTTCAGAGGTATTGTCAAGAATCACATGCGTCAGACCTGATTTCATTTTGGATCCCGACAGAATCAGATCTGCTTGGTTTTGAACCGCTTTGTGATAAAGAATTTGGGCTTCCCCGCTTTCTTTATTCAGGCTGAATTCGCATGGAAAATCGTTCTCGTTGATGTTCAGTTTTTTGAGTATTTTCTGATATTCCTTTTTTCCGTGTTTGGTCATTTGTTCCAGTAACCTTTTTTCCTGTTTCTCTGTTTGCTGTGGAAAATAGTTCAACGGCAGTTTGAAAACATTGTGACAGGTAACTTTGGCTCCTGTTTGCTCTTTAATAGACTGGGCCATTTTGAGTGCTTCGATGGAAATTTTGGAAAAGTCCATACGTACCCAGATGTGGTTGATGTTGTAGGGGGCGGTTTCTGTCACCAAAAGTACGGAAGAGGGGATCAGGCTTGTAACTTTTCGGGTAATTCCACCTTCACCGGTATAGCCAATCTTTTTCCCCATGATGGTGAGATCTATTTTATTGTTTTTGGAATATCCCACAATGGTTTCGGTTGTGAGTCCCTGCTTTACCAGGATGGAGAAATCAACCTTGGCATTGAAGAGTTCCTTGGCTTTCTCTTCCAGTTCCTCCCGAATGATTTGATCCACCGGTTCGTTGAAGCCGGGAAATGATGACCTTATTTCTTCAGGGATTTCCACCGGATGCATCACATGCATAAATACCACTGATGAGGGAGCAAATGTGTCCACTATAAAGTTGGTGTATCGAAACAGAAAATCGTCCATTTCTGTGAGGTCAAGGCAGACCAGTATTTTATTGAATTTTTTATCCATAATGACAGACTTTTATGGGATCGGTATTATTTTTCATTTTTGTTCTCAGGCGGAGTTGCATTGGCTGAAGGTTGTTTTGAATGTCGTGAGGCTTCTCTTTTGCGAATCAATTCTCCAATTACTTTTTGATAGTTTTCCCGCTCACGCTTCTTAATGGCAGATTGCATGATGCCATGTTCTTCCTGCAAGCCTTTTAGCAGACTGAACATCAGTATGATTAATATGAGTGCAAATGGAAGGCCCGTGATAATAGAAGCCGTCTGAAGTGCTCCTAGGCCACCTCCAATGAGTAAAACTGCTGCCACAGCGCCTTCGGTCAATGCCCAGAAAACCCGTTGTGGAACCGGAGCATCCAGTTTTCCACCGGCAGTAAGGCTGTCAACCACTAGTGAACCGGAGTCGGAAGAGGTTATGAAAAAGCTTGTTACCAGCAAAACTCCCACCAATGAGGTAATGGAGGAAATCGGGTACTGCTCGAGTAGTATATAGAGCGATGTGGCTACATTGTCCTTGACTGCTGTGGCGATATCAGCCATAGAGTTTAACTCCAGGAAGATGGCACTTCCTCCAAATGCTGAAAGCCACAGAAAAGTCAGCAGAGTAGGTACAATCAATACTCCCAGAACAAACTCCCGCAGTGTGCGACCTCTGGAAATGCGGGCAATAAACATCCCCACAAAGGGCGACCAACTGATCCACCATGCCCAGTAAAACACTGTCCAGGCATTTTGCCAGTCAGACTGTTGGTAGGTTTCTGTCCAGAAGCTGATTTCAAAGAAACTTTGGATGTAATATCCTGCATTTTGAGTGAAAGAGTCCAGAATAAAGAGGGTCGGGCCGACAATAATTATAAAAATCAAAAAGATGGCTGCAAGCACAATGTTTATTTCACTCAGGCGCTTAACACCCGCATCAAGACCTGCTACTACTGAGGCTGTGGCTCCCAGTGTAATTACCGTGATCAAAATGACCTGAACGGTGATAGTGTCGGGGAGGTTTACCAAATGTGCGAGTCCGGCACTTACCTGTTGAACACCGAGTCCCAGAGACGTGGCCAGTCCAAACAATGTGGCAACTACCGCCAGTACGTTGATGCCCTTTCCCAGGGGACCATTGACTCGTTCCCCTAACAACGGATAAAAAATAGAACTGATGGTCAGCGGAAGTTTTTTATTGAATGTGAAAAATGCCAGAGCCATACCTACCAGTGCATAAATTCCCCAGGCATGAAGTCCCCAGTGAAGAAAGGTGGTTTGCATGGCATGTTTGGCAGCTTCTACTGTTCTGGGTTCGCCCATGGGGGGATTCACAAAGTGACTGATGGGCTCTCCTACGCTCCAGAACAAAATACCGATACCCATACCGGCACTGAAGAGCATGGCAAACCAACCCCCTTTCGAAAATTCCGGTTTCGCTTCCGGCCCTCCGAGTCTTATTTTTCCATATTTGCTGAATGCCAGAAAAAGAATGAAAAATAAAAACAGATTGACAGAAAGGATAAAAAACCATCCTCCATTGTCTGAAATACTGGTTTGGATAGTGGCGAAAATTTTATTCATGGGCGCCCCTATAGCCAGTGTAACTACAATAAAGGCCACAATCAAAACTGCAGAAGGCCAGAAAACCGGGCCGTCTACATCAAAATACTTGTTTTTGCTGATTAGGTGTTCCTCGCCTTCGTGGGGAGAGGTGGGGGTGTTTTTTTCGTCCATATTTTACTCGTTTGCGTTGCAATTATATTTTCTTCAACGTTTTGAAGCTTTAAGTTATGAACTTTTATAAACAAACAGGGAAGAAATTGCGTCTTTTTTAACAAATTTCTTCCCTGGATTAAAGGTAGTTTATTGTAAATTAGGCTATTGGCAATGAATGTATTGGATGACCAGTTCCCGTTCTTTCTCTTTGTTTTCAGCAATCTCATTTCTTACATTGATATCGTTGAAATTTTTTAGTTTATCAATGGTGTGATTAATGATCATGCGAGGAAAAACACCACTTCCGATGAAAATATCGTTTTTATTGTCCAATCTCTCTGCAGATTCAAAGCAGGAGGCAGGGAGCTGGTTCAGGTTTTTAAAGTCGGCAGTATGGAAGATATTGCCTCTCACATAGAGATTCTCAGCTTTTTCCAATGCTTCAGGCATTTTTATTCCATGAACAGCAGCAACCAATAGTCCAGCCATTACCAGATGTATATCAGCACTCCCATCAGGCACTCTGAATTCAAAGGTTTGGTTGTTATTTTCCAAAGGATTTTTCCCTTTCTGCTGGTTAGGATTGACAATGTCAGCCATATTTTTTTGGCCCGACCAGCCCAGAGGAATTCTTACCAGCGCTGACCGGTTGCGTTCGCCCCAGCAAATATAAGTCGGTGCTTCCTGATTGGGAACCAATCGAAGGTATGAAGTAGGAACGGTGTTGCCAAAGGCAGTAAGCGCATCCGCCAGATCAAGAATCCCGGCAATGATTTTTTTTGTTGTTGAACTTAGTTGTTCATTTTCCATTACAATGTTCCGCCCATCCTTGAACACCATTATATGAAAATGCAGTCCATTTCCGGCCTTACCAGTGGTTATTTTTGGAGCAAAACTGATCTCCACTTCCAGTTGGTCGGCAAGCATTCTCAGAATCCATTTGGCAATCAGTATTTGATCGGCTGCGATGTCTGGTCTGGTGGGAAGAAACTCTATTTCGTGTTGCTCAAAGGATTCGTCCCCTTTTGTAAAGTTCCCGACTTCAGAGTGGCCGTACTTGATATGTCCTCCACATTCGGCAATCAGGCGCAGTGCTTCTTTGCGCATCCATTCGAATTTTGCGAATGGTTCAGATTCATGGTAGCCCTTTTGGTCGGTAGCCTGGAATAAACTGTCGGTGGCACTGTTAACGTAATACTCCAATTCCCCCAGCATTTGCACGTCCAGTCCTGTTGAATTGCAAAAATATTGATAGGCGTTTCTTAGAATGTTTTCAGGAGCCAGTTCCAGCAGGTTGCCTGTATGATCGAAAAACGAACACAAAATTTCAAGCGAAGGTATTTCTGAAAAGGGATTCAGGAATGCCGTATGATAGCGAGGCACTACGTAGAGGTCGCTGCTTCCTGTTTCCATAAAAGAGAAAAGGCTGGAGCCATCTACACGTTCACCGAAAGTGAGGATTTTGTTTAGGTAATCAACACTGTGAACTGCAAAATTGAGGGTTTTTAAACGTCCGTCCTCGCCTGGGTAACGAAAGTTAAGCAGCCTGATATCATGAGCAGTCATGTAGCTTATGATGTCTTCACGGGTGAATTGTAAGGGTTCTTTTTTTAGAAATTTCTCCAGGGGATTGGGACTGAAATTGAATTGTGTTTCCATGATTTTCTCCTTAAAATTTATAGAAACAGGTTTTTGTTGTTTCAATATGGAATCTAACTTAAGGATATTGTATCATGAAAAAACTGAGAAACATCAGAAATGACAGATGCCCTGACTTGATTTTTGTCATTCTTTGACTTCCAGTATCTTACTGAAATCTAGTAATGACTTGATAATATGCTATTTGGGGCAGCGGGAATTCGCGTTTCAAAGTTTTTGGAGATAAGAGCTATGAGTTATCCGTTTCCTGGCCTATGGTCACTTCATAATACTTGGTCACATCTGTTACCTTCATGCCCGCCTCTCGAGCAGCATTCATGCCCAGTATACCATCCTCAAATACCTGACAATCTTTCGGAGCTATTCCCATCTGTTCTGCACATTTAAGGAATGTTTCAGGATGAGGTTTTGGATGAGCGATATCGTCGGAAGTGATCAGAATATCGAAATATTTGTCCATGCCCACTGCTTTAAGGGTCTGTTCTGCAATAGTTCTTTGTCCACCGGTACCTACTGACATGGGCAACTTCCCATGGTATTGTTTTATCACTTCAGCAACCGGCTCAATTACCTTTGTTTTACAGATAGTCAGTCGAAAGAGATCTTCTTTTTCTTCCCCCAGCTCAATCGGTTCCATCTTTTTACCAAACAAATCATTAAGTTTTTCTACCGTTCCATATAACGGAATTCCGGCCAGCCCCATAAAAAGATCAATGGTGAAGTCAATGCCATGTTTTTTCAGAGTATCCCGCCAGGCAATGAAATGTGCAGGCATGGTATCCGCGATTGTTCCATCCAGGTCAAAAATAAGTCCTTTTACTCCAGGAAGAATTTGAATTTTATTGTGCATCTCGAAATTTTTGTCTTTTATCAATAAGAATAGTCCGTTAAGTTTTTGTCAAGGTTCTGAAAATTAAATATTTAAGTTTGAAGGAATGTTTTTGATAAAATTAAGAATGTCTATGTTATACGATTTTTTTAACCTCTAACTAACTTTTAAAAATCTAACGGTCTAATGAATAAGCAAAGATAATGAATTGGAGTGGGACGGGGTGTTATCGGAACATTAATGGCTGTTAATGTTTATCAAATGAGATGTTTTGCTTATGAATGAAAACAAAAAATGCTAAAATCTTGTATATTTTTTCAAAAAACCGTTCTTTTGAAGTCAAATTATCAATTTTAATTCATTTTTTGCCTGATCATAAATTTCACACGAATAAAAGGAGTTGTCTAAAAAGTACAAAACATCCAAAAGTGTCATGATGATTGTAGACGAAATATTTATCTTTCAAACAAAAAGATTTTTCGGCAAGGTCAGAGTGACATCAAAATTGGGCTTTTGGGACAATTTCTTCCATCAGATCATTAACATAGATAAAATTATATACTGATGAAACCCGGAGAGAAAATTAAATTACAAAGAGAGGATAAGAAGTTAGGCCTCCAAGAAGTAGCCCAAAGAACTCAACTGGATGAGCAACAGTTGGCCCGAATTGAAGCAGGTGAAGTTGCTCCTTCCCTGGGAACCCTCATAAAGCTGGCCCGGGTATTCGGTGTTCGTTTGGGAACTTTCCTGGACGATCAGCAGGAACAAGGAGCAGTGATTACCCGAAAAGGAGAGAATGGTTCTTCTGATAATATGAATGCAGCAGGATCACAGCCACATGAAAATCTTGCTTTTTCTTCTCTTGCCCGGCAAAAGAGTGACCGGCACATGGATCCCTTTCTCATTGAAGTGAAGCCAGGGGATGCAGTTAATTCCGTATCTTCATCTCACGAAGGAGAAGAGTTCTTATATGTTTTGAAGGGTGCGCTGGAAGTTACCTATGGAAAAGAGAAATATGAGTTGAAAGAGGGGGATACCATCTATTATGATTCTATTGTGGATCATAAAATTTGTGCCACCGGGAATGAAAATGCTCTTGTGCTGGCTGTAGTTTATTTGCCCCTGTGATGAGGCAGGCACCCTGTGTTTTATTAGTTATGTTCAACTCATCCCAAATTCTTATTTATGTCCTTTCAATTAACCGAAGATACGCTGGGCGGACTGCTTGAAAAGTGGGCCGGTGAATTGCCAGATCATGATTTTATGGTTTATCCGGATCGTGGTCTGCGTTTCTCCTACAGTGAATTTAATGTCCGTGTGGACAAAATGGCCAAAGGATTGATGGCCATTGGAGTACAAAAGGGTGATAAAGTTGGTATCTGGGCCAATAATGTCCCCGACTGGACCACCCTGATGTTTGCTACCGCCAAAATTGGTGCAATTCTCGTTACCATCAACACCAACTACAAACTCGCGGAACTGGAATATCTCATAAGGAATGCAGATCTGAATACACTTTGCCTGATTGACGGGTACCGGGACAGTGATTATGTGGATATGGTGTTTCAGTTGGTTCCCGAATTGAAAACCTCTCAACGGGGCCATTTGAAAAGTGAGAAATTTCCGGAACTGCGCAATGTAATGTTTCTTGGGCCTCAGAAACACCGTGGAATGTATAACACGCCTGAGATCCTGACATTGGGCAACCATGTGGATGATGCCACATTGCTGGAGCGTAAGCAACAGGTGACCTGTCATGATGTGGTGAACATGCAATATACCTCGGGAACCACCGGATTCCCCAAGGGAGTCATGTTAACGCATCACAATATCGTGAACAACGGACTGGGTGTCGGAGACAATATGAAATATACCCCTGAGGATCGTTTGTTACTTTGTGTACCTCTGTTTCATTGTTTTGGCTGTGTATTGGGTGTTTGTGCTGTGATAACACATGGAGTCAGTATGGTTATAACAGAGGATTTTGATCCTCTGAAAGTGCTGGCAGCTGTCCAAAAGGAGAAGTGTACCTCCATTTACGGGGTGCCAACCATGTTTATAGCCGAACTCAACCATCCTATGTTCGATATGTTTGATCTTTCTTCATTGAGAACAGGTATTATGGCAGGTGCATTGTGTCCCATTGATACCATGAAAGAGGTGATGACTAAAATGCATTGCGATGACATCATCATTGTTTATGGCTTGACAGAATCATCGCCCGGAATGACTACCACCCGAACATTTGATGAACCCGAAATCAGGGCTACCACCGTGGGAGTGGAGTTACCCGGAGTAGAGGTGAAAATTGTAGATCCTGAAACTGGGGAGGAGCTGGAATCCGAACAACAAGGAGAAATCTGCTGTCGTGGTTACAATGTGATGAAAGGGTATTACAACAATCCGGAGGCCACTCAAAAAGCGATTGATAAGGATGGCTGGTTACATTCGGGTGACCTGGCCGTGAGAACGCAGGATGGTTTTTACAAAATCACCGGCCGCATCAAAGATATGATTATCCGTGGCGGAGAGAATATCTATCCGCGTGAGATTGAAAACTATATCTACAACATGCCTGAAGTTGAGATGATAGAAGTAGTTGGTATTCCTGATGAGAAGTATGGTGAGATCGTTGGCGCTTTCATTAAGTTGAGAAGTGGAAAGTCCCTTACCGAAGAGGCTGTTCAGGATTTTTGCCGTGGTAAGATTTCACGTTACAAAATACCCAAGCATGTATTTTTTGTGGATGATTTTCCCAAAACTGCCAGTGGTAAGATTCAAAAATATAAACTCCGGGATATGGGGGCGGAAATGGCGAAGTAGGTTTGTGTTTTACAGGTGTATTTTGGCCTTGTCAAAATACGCCTGTAAAACATCTTTTCAACTCACCCCATCCGCGATTTATAATCCTCATACTCAAATTTCCGAATCATTTTTAATCCTTCCTTTTCGTTCCAGAAAGCAATGGACGGATGCGGTACTCCGTTGAACATGGTGGTTTTTACAATGGTATAATGAATCATGTCTTCAAATACGATCTTGTCGCCTGGTTTTAGTGGCTTATCGAACGACCAGTACCCCATAAAATCGCCCGCCAGACAGCTGTTGCCACCCATGCGGTAAGTGGGCAATCCTTTTACCGGTTCGTGATGGGCTCCCCGGATGCGCGGTTTGTACGGCATTTCCAGGCAGTCGGGCATGTGGGCCGTGAAGCTGACATTCAGAATGGCCGTTTGGATACCATGGTTTTCCACTATGTCTACTACTTCCGACACCAATACCCCTGTTTCCCAGGCAAATGCACTTCCGGGTTCCAGAATGATGTGCAGGTTCCATTTTTCTTTGAAGGCTTTCAGGATGTTTATCAGATGTTCCACATCATAGTCTTTGCGGGTCATAAGGTGACCTCCGCCCATATTGAGCCATTTAATCTGCTTAAGCTGCTTCCCGAATTTAGCCTCCACATTCATCAATATCTTTTCCAGCTCATCACTTGAGGATTCGCACAAAGCATGAAAATGCAAGCCTTCTATACCTTTCGGAAGCTGGTCAGGCATCTGGTCAGCCATGATTCCCAGCCGTGACCCGGGGGCACAAGGGTTGTACAAATCGGTGGAGACTTCCGAATATTCCGGGTTAATGCGTAAGCCCGGAGAGATTTGTTTGCTGTGAATTCTGAGCATCTCCCTGAAGCGTTCGTACTGATTGATGGAATTGAAAGTGATGTGACTGCTGAATTGCATGATGCCGGGAAAGTCCTGTTCGGTATAAGCCGGACTGTAGGTGTGTGCCGGACTGCCCATCTCTTCGAAAGCAAGACGGGCTTCATGAATGGAGCTGGCTGTTGCGCCGGGAATGTATTCTTTGACAATCGGAAACGCCGGCCACAAAGAAAATGCTTTAAAAGCCAGGATTATTTCAATGCCGGCACGATCGCGCACACTTTTTATAAGTTCAAGGTTTTGGCGCAATAATGCCTCGTCCATGACATAGGCTGGTGAGGGAATCTGATTGATATTGATACTCATTCTGCTGTTTTTAGAAAACGACAAATATAGCGGAGAATTGTTTGCTGTCAAATGGTTTTGTCGGCAGAAGGTAAGTCTTCCATTGTATTTGTAAAAGGTGATGTTTCGTTTAGTTGAGAAAGAAACAAAATGCTATCATTCAAAGCTTTTTATTACCAGAGGATTACTGCGATCAACAGATGTAAGATGTAACCTCTGATACAGATAATCTGAGCATGATTTAAATTTTTATACAATTATAATATGTTAGCGGACTGTTATGTTAAAGTTTATTGGTTTTCTGTTTGTTTATTATTTAGCGTCTGCATAGAAATTTGGCTGAGTTTAGTGCAAGGATTACAATTTATAAATAATCAATAACTTTGTGCTTCGTGGAGTTGACGTGTTTTGAGGGAAAAGTAATTGTAAAAATAAGGAAGATAGGGTATATGACTAAAAAGAGGATATTTTTTACCGGGGGATCGGGAAAAGCAGGAAGACACGTGGTTCCTTACCTGCTAGAGCAGGGGCACAGAGTGATGAATGTTGATTTGCAGCCTTTGGATCATCCGGGAGTGGATAACCTGATTGCGGATATTACGGATTCAGGACAAATGTTTAATGCCATGAGTTCGTATGCCGGGTTAGATGAATTGGAACCGGGAACCGGCGTGCCAAAATTTGACGCAGTAGTGCATTTTGCAGCTGTACCCAGAATTTTAATCAAGCCCGACAATGAGACCTTTCGAGTCAATACCATTGGCACCTATAATGTGATTGAAGCAGCCGTAAAGCTGGGCATTAAAAAGATAATTATTGCTTCATCAGAGACTGCTTACAGTATCTGTTTTGCAGATGGTAAAACAGATCCGCATGTGTTGCCTCTGGAGGAGGATTATGACGTTGATCCTACTGATAGTTACGGGTTGTCGAAAGTTGTAAATGAGAAAACAGCCCGCAGTTTCCAACAAAGATCAGGCTTTGATATTTATGCGCTTCGTATAGGAAATGTAATTGAACCTCACGAATACACGGAGCTTTTCCCCTACTATTTAAAAAATCCAGAGGTGCGACGCAGAAATGCCTTCTGTTATATCGATGCCCGGGATTTGGGACAGATCGTTGATTTGTGTTTGAAGAAAGATGATCTTGGTTATCAGGTTTTTAATGCAGGTAATGATCATAACGGTGCGGTAATCCCCACTAAAGAATTAGTAGAAAGGTTTTTTCCGGGAGTGCCGCTAACCCGTGAATTAGGAGAACATGAAGCTCTGTTTTCAAACCGAAAAATTCGGGAAGTCCTGGGATTTAAAGAACAACATAATTGGCGGAATTATCTGAAATGGGACTGATTGACGAGGCAGAATAGGGGGGAGAGGAGTTATTTCTTTCCCGCAAAATAACTTAGGAGTTTGGGTTTCATCGTTTTACTTACAGATATTGTATGCTCCCCAACTTTCACCAGATTGCCGTTAATTTCTTTTATTTTGTCCAGCGCTACTATATAGGATTTATGAATGCGCATAAAACGCTCTGAAGGAAGTTCTTGTTCCAATTTGCGGAGCGAGAAAAGGCCCATATATTTGGCCGTTTGGGTATGAAAAGTAACATATTCCAATGCGCCCTCAATATAAAGAATGTCATCATAAAGAAGCTTGACCATCCGTCGGTCTGATTTTACAATAATGAAATTTTTAGTATCCTCGGCAGATACTTCCGGAACTTTTGGTTTTCCTCCTGGTAGTTCCATTTCTTTAAATTTCTCCTTATAGTTAAGAATGGTGATAATTTTGTTGACCGCTTTTACAAAGCGAGGAAAAGAAACCGGTTTCAGCAAATATTCTACAGCATTTACCTCAAATCCCTGAACTGCGTATTGGGGATAGGCGGTAACAAAGACGATTAGCGGCCCCTGGGGGACAGTCAGGTTTTTGATAAAATCCATGCCCGACATATCGGGCATTTCAATATCCGTGAATATAACATCAACCTCCCCGTTGGAGATAGCATTGATAGCTGCCATAGGGGAGTCGAAGGAGTCCACCAGATTAAACTGCGGAATTTTGGAGATGTAGTCGGCCAGAAGTTTTCGGGCAAGATACTCGTCGTCGATAACAATGCAATTGAATTTTTCTTTAGCTGCCATGGTCTCCCTTATTTGTATAACTTCAAAACAATATTGTATCTGTTCTCATCATGGATTATGGTCAGTTTGTGTTTCTGAGGATATAGTAGTTCCAGTCGGTTGCGTGCATTTTCTATTCCTATCCCTTTATTTTTCCCGGTATTGGCTTCCAGTTGATTTGAGTAGATACTGTTTTCCACGCTGAAATGAAACTCTCCTGCATTTTGGTGTAACCTGATATTAACAAATCCCGATTTGTCCTTCTCTATTTTGCTGTGCTTGAATGCATTTTCCACAAAGGTAACCAGAAGCATGGGCGCAATTTGGTAGTTTTCATCATGCATCCCTACTTCAAAGTTAATATTTTGTCGCTTTTCAGTTTTTAGTTGCTGAAATTCCAGGAAACTGTTGATGTAGTCGATCTCCTTGTAGAGCGATATGTAGTCCGATTCGCAATCGTAGAGAACATAACGCAGCATATCTGAAAGCATGGTGATTTTTTCGGGCGTGGACTCATCGCCTGTATAGGCCATGGAGTAAATATTATTGAGTGCATTGAACAGAAAATGGGGGTTGACCTGTGTTTTTAGGAATTTTAGTTCACTCTCTGCTTTTTCGCGTTTCAGTGTTTCAATTTCTATGTTGTTCTTTTCCTGCTTGTCTTCCAGATACTTTGCCATACTGATCCAGAAGGCGATGAGGCATAGGATCGTATGAAAAATGAATGCACCAAAAAGGTTGTAGTTTTCAGGCGTCAGTGACGGATAGAGGTAATGGAAGAAGGCCTCTGTTGAAACGCCAACGATTGCAAGAAAAACAATTAAGACAGAATTGTAAGCTCTGAACTTTATTTTTTGGTCGTTGTGGTACCGGGGTAAAAGGTGACGCAGGTTTATGGTGTAAACCGTAAATTGAATGGAAGTCAGAACAATGGCGTGCATGAGCCCTTTCAGGGCACTTGTCTGAGATCCTATTGTAAAGTAAAAGAGAGCCAGCATAATCCATATCGCAATGGATGGAAGCGCCTTATACCATTTAGTGATTTTAGAGAACATGGTGTTTTTCTTAATTGTGATTTTTGGCGTCCGGCCCGGGGGCAAAATTATCATTTAAAGCTTGTGTTGCCATTTGTTGGTTTTATTTTTCAATGAATGGCCCGGATTTTCAATAATCAGCCTTTTTCTTCAATGAACGGACTTTTTCCGCGTGATTGTCCGATTATTGAAAACTCTCCGCGTTTCCTTGATTCCATTTTTAATACCTGTTGGCAGGGGTGATATTTGCTGACGGAATTCAAAAATAAGCTTTGTCCGGCTCTTTTGATTTCCTGAAAGTAATTGAAACCATGTTGAAAATCAAATTTAAGTACAATATGCAAAACAGGATTTTAATGTTTTTGATGGCGGTGTTGCTTGCGGGGACTGTCAATGCTCAGGAAAGCCTCAGTTTGACGTTGGAAGAAGCACAATCACATGCCTTAGAACACAATCGTACACTGAAAAATGCGTCGATGGATGTGCAGATTGCGGAGGCCAGCCGTTGGCAGACCATCGCTACGATGCTGCCTCAGGTAAATGCTACTGCTGATTACAGTAATATGTTCGGGTATTCGATGGATTTGGGAAACTTTCAGATCTCAATGCCCAATTCGGTAACCTATGGAGGTACTGCTTCGGTTGCGCTCAGCGGTGCACAGGTTGTTGGAGTGCAGTTGGAAAATATTGCCAAAAATATGGCTGACATCACCCTGAAGCAGAGTGAGAAGGAAGTAACCGATCAGGTTAAAACATTGTATTACTCTGCGTTGGTGATGGAGGAGACCACATCCTTGTTGGAAAAGAACCTGGAAAATCTGAAAAAACTTTTCAATTATACACAGCAATCGGTGGAAGTGGGGATTTCAGAACAGACCGATGCCGACCTTATCTCAGTGCAGATTGCCACCATGAATACCAATATCAACTCCACCCGCCGTTCGTTGGAGATGATTTACAATTCTTTGCGGTTGCAACTGGGACTGGACGTTAATTCAGAAATTGAGTTATCCCAGACCATTGATGAATTGATGCAACCTCAAAGAGCCATGGCGTTGCTCGATATGGATTTTATGCTCGATAATAATTACAACTACCAGTTGCTGGAACAGAATGTGGAACTGGCCAAAAAGCAGGTGACAATGAAGAAGTGGGAGTATGCTCCCTCCCTTCAGGCTTTTTATCAATATACGAAAAAGGAGTATATGAGTGATGAGGCTACCATGAATTCTACTCCTCCCAATATGTTTGGACTTTCATTGAATATCCCTCTGTTTTCCAGCGGCAGCAGATATAAAGCCGTGCAGGAAGCCAAACTGGGTTACAAGCAGCAGTTGAATACTTTCGATGACACACGTGAGTCATTGATCATTCAGCATCGTCAGCTATCGTACAATCTTACTTCATCTTATGAAAGTCTGGAAACTCAGGAAAAGAATATGGTGGTGGTTCAGCGGGTATTCGACAATGTTTCCCGAAAGTACGAGCAGGGAATTGCCTCCAGCCTGGATGTTACCAATTCCGGCACCGAGCTTATTTCAGCTCAGAACAGCTATGTGCAGGCCCTGCTTGATGTGGTGACGGCTCAGATTGAACTGGAGCAACTGCTGAATGTGGAGGCACCCTAAGGAGGCCGAGGTTGAGTGTAAGTGAAATTAAAATCAGAATTAATAATCAGATAACAATAAAAAAAGATAATGATGAACCGTTTTTTAATACTTGTAATTACAGCAGGGCTTTCTTTGGCTATGGTGAGTTGTGGTGCTGCCACCGAAAAAGCGGAAGCCAAAAACGAAGCTGAACGGGTGGAAAATGTGAAAGTTACCGAACTTCAAAGAAGTACAGTGACCCGTAAAATTGATATCTCTACTACGCTGGAAGGTTATGAAACCGTGAATATAGCACCGTCTCTTACCGGGATTATCGAAGAGATTTTTGTGGAAGTGGGATCACGTGTGAACAAGGGAGATATGTTGGTGCGGTTGGATCAGAGTCAGTACAAAACAGCCAAACTTACTTATTCAAATGCAAAAATAGAGTTTGAACGGCTGGAAGTATTGAAAGAATCAGGAACCGTATCTCAACAAGCTTATGATCAGGCCAAACTGGCGCTTGATCAGGCCAAAGAGAATCTTGAGTTTCTGGAACCCAATACCTTCGTGAAAGCCCCCATCAGAGGGGTCATCTCCGAAAAAAACTATGAGGAGGGCGAATTGTTTAGTGGAAGTCCGATTCTTACACTAACTCAAACCCATCAGCTAAAAGCGTTGATCAGTATTCCTGAATCCTATGTACCTTTTGTAAAGGAAGGAATGGAATTGACTGTGAAACCTGATGTGTATAAAAATCAGGAGTTTCCTGCTGTTATAGAAATTGTTTATCCTACCATCGATCCTGCAACTCATACCTTTCAGGCAAAAGTACGGATTCCGAATTCAGAGAATTTGCTGAGACCCGGGATGTACGTGCAAACATCCATCAACCTTTACGATGTGGAGGCATTGATGGTTCCTTATCGTGCAGTATTGAAACTGACAGGTTCTGATGAACGCTATGTTTTCGTGAGCGAAAACGCTAAAGCAAAAAGAGTCAGGGTAAAACTGGGACAGCGTTTTGATGACCTTATTGAGGTTTCTTCTGATGAACTGAAACCCGGTGACCAGTTGGTATCTGTGGGACAGGCCAAATTGATTGAGGGCATGAAGCTCAATATTGTGAAGTAATCCTGATTATTGTTTAAGGTTATTCCAGGTCGGTGACTTTTTCTCACCTAAGGGTAACGTCCTGTCCTTAATAAAACTATTTGTAATATGAGTATTTTTAAATCATCTATCAATAAGCCGGTTACAACGGCACTGATTTTTGTGGCCGTGATAGTGATAGGACTGTTTTCTTTACAACAGTTGCCTATCGACCAGTATCCAGAAATTGATCCGCCTTATATTTCGGTAATGACTTCTTATCCGGGAGCCAATGCCAGTGAGGTGGAAACCAATGTTACGCGTCTGCTCGAGAATAGTCTGAACTCGGTGGACGGATTGAAAGAGTTGACTTCCAGTTCGCAGGACAATATGTCGCTGGTTACACTGGAGCTTGAATGGGGAATGAATCTCGATGAGGTCATCAACGATGTGCGATCCTATATCGATATGGCCAAAGATAACCTGCCTACCGGAGCTGGTACGCCTTTTATCTTTAAATTCAGCACCAGTTCAATGCCCATTATTATGTATTCGGTAACCGCCGAAGACAGTTATGCAGGACTGGATAAAACACTTAATGATGTAGTAATACCGCAGCTGAACCGGGTGGATGGAATTGGTAATATTTCTCTTTCAGGTACCCCTGAGCGCTATGTGTATGTAGATATTGAACAGGAGAAGCTGGATGCCTTCAATATTCCCCTCGAAACAGTAGGAAATGCTATTAGTAGCAATAACCTGAATATGTCTTCGGGTACTGTGAAGATGAATAAAGAACAGTACCAGCTTCAGGTGCGTAGTGAGTACGTGGAGAGTTCAGAGATTCGTGATATAGCTGTGACGACCACCAGTGACGGTCGTCAGGTGTTTGTCCGTGACCTGGCGACAGTTCGGGATACCATCAAAGATCTTGCTCTGGATGAAAAAATCAATGGACGTGAGGGTGTCCGGGTGATTATTGCCAAGCAGTCGGGTGCCAATACTGTTGAGATATGTAAGGAAGTCAATGAAGAAATGGCAAAAATCCAAAAACTTTTGCCTGCCGATGTGGAGGTAGATATCATTTATGACTCTTCCGACAATATTAAAGATTCTATCAGCAGTCTTGAGGAATCTATCTTATACGCACTCTTGTTTGTTGTGTTGGTGGTATTGCTTTTCCTGGGACGCTGGCGTGCCACTTTGATTATCGGTATCACGATTCCCATTGCATTGATTGTATCGTTTATTTACCTGGCTTTTGTGGGTAGTTCATTGAATATTATTTCATTGTCGTCTCTTACCATCGCAATTGGTATGGTGGTAGATGATGCTATTGTGGTACTTGAAAACATTACCAAACATATTGAAAGGGGCTCCAGTCCTCGTGAAGCTGCAATTTATGCTACCAATGAGGTGTGGGTTTCGGTAATCGCAACGACCATGGTAATTGCTGCCGTGTTTGTCCCTCTTACGATGCTGGGAGGTTTGGCCGGAATTATGTTTAAAGAACTGGGATGGATTGTAACCATCGTGGTAGTTACCTCAACAGTAGTGGCTATTTCGTTAACCCCGATGTTGACTTCCAAATTGCTTAAAGCCCGTGATTTCAAAGTGGATGCCAAAGGACATATTATTCCGGAGGAACCTAAACGTAACTGGTATCAGAAATATGTGGTGGGTGCTCTTGATCGGCTGGATGGCTGGTACTCCAGAGTTCTTCGTTATTCTCTGAACCATAAGAAACTGACTTTGCTGGTTGTGGTTGTGTTGTTTTTTATTTCTTTGCTTCCTATGTTCATGGGTTTCATCGGTACCGACTTTATGCAACAGAGTGACCAGGGCCGTATTTCGGTCACTGTGGAATTGAATCGTGGAACACGGGTAGAAGAAACCATTAAAACAGCCCGCAGACTGGAAACACGGTTTTCTGAGCTGGCGCCCGAAATAGAAATGGTCGCCACCACTACGGGATCTAATGATGAAGCCAGTGTTTCTGCACTTTTTGCTTCATCAAGCAATTATAAAATTGCAATGACCGTGGTTCTCAAAGACAAAGATGAGCGTGAACGCACTGCTTTTGAGGTGGCTGAGATCTTTAGGCAGGAGATGTCCGAGTATCCGGAGATTATCGATTATCAGGCCAGCGTGTCCAGCGGAATGGGTGGTTCTGCATCTACCGTGGATGTTGAAATTTATGGTCATGATTTTGATAAAACCAATATTTTGGCCGAAGAGGTTCAGCACATTATCAGAGCCAATGTTCCAGGCGCTCGTGATATAACCATCAGCAGAGATGAAGATCGGGCCGAATTGAAAATTGATGTGGATAAGGAAAAACTTTCCCGTCACGGACTGGATGCTGCCACTGTGGCAAGCATGGCCTACAATCGTGTGAAAGGAATGTCAGCCAGCTTCCTGAAAGAAGATGGAGAGGAATATCCCATTGTGGTGCGCATGGAAGAGGAAGATCGTAACTCCATTTCGGATATTGAATCACTGACGATACCTACTGCCGGAGGAAATGTCAAATTGAGTGAAATTGCAGATGTGGAGGAATACTGGTCACCACCTACGATTCAGCGTAAACGCCGTCAGCGTATTGTTACCGTTGCTGTGACGCCTTATGAGGTTTCGTTGGGTGAACTGGCTCTAGAGATGGAGAAAGCTCTGGAGAAGGTGGATGTCCCTCAGGGAGTGACGCTGCGCCTGGCTGGTGACTATGAAGAACAACAGGAGACATTTGCCGATATCGGACTGCTGCTGGCATTGATTGTGATGTTGGTTTATATCGTGATGGCATCTCAGTTTGAATCTATGTCCAAGCCCTTTATCATTATGATGTCCGTACCTTTTGCGATCTCAGGTGTGGTACTTGCACTCTGGGTGACGGGTGTGTCACTGGATATGATTGGAGCCTTAGGGGTGGTCATGCTCGTTGGGATTGTGGTTAAAAACGGTATTGTGCTGGTGGATTACATTAACCTGATGCGGGATCGTGGCTATGAGCTAAACGAAGCCATTGCGCTGTCCGGTGCTTCCCGTCTGCGTCCGGTATTGATGACGGCCTTCACAACCATTCTGGGGATGTTGCCTATGGCAATGAGTACCGGAACCGGTTCCGAAACATGGAGACCTATGGGTATCGTGGTGATTGGTGGTCTTCTTGTTTCAACAATTGTGACGTTGATTGTGGTTCCCTTGTTGTACGGTATTATGTCCAGACATGGAGAACGCGATAAAGAAGAGCAGACCCGTAAAGAGTTTAAATTCCTGCAGATTGCAGATGATGAATAATTTTTGAATGATAAAAAGCAGTATCTCCTATCCCTCGATTCCGATCGAGGGGGACACTGCCTCTCGTTTCTTACGAGTAGGTGAATGTCAAAGACTACGGGTTGTTTGCCTCGATCAAACTAAATAAGAAGGGGATATTTTTGTCAGATAATTATAAATTCTATTGAAATGAAAGCAGTATTCATAATATTTAATCAGGCCAACACCGAACGTGTTGAATATATGCTTGATCAGTTGGAAATAAGAGGTTTCACCTTTTGGGAACAGGTTCAGGGACAAGGAACCAATACCGGGGAGCCTCGTCGCGGAACTCATACATGGCCAGAAATGAATTCGGCCATCATCACTATGGTGGAGGATGATAAGGTAGATGTGTTGCTCAAAACTGTCCACAAACTGGACTTACGTAATAAAGCCATCGGTGTGCGTGCATTTGTATGGGATATTACGCAGTCGTATTAGGAGGATGACTATGAAAAATAAAGTTTTAGATTTCGAACGTATCATGGGGCTTTATTTTCGTTATGGTGTAAAAAACCTGACGATGGATGAGGTCGCGCATGAGCTGGGAATTTCAAAAAGGACGCTTTATCAGCAGGTTTCTACAAAAAACGAGCTGGTTGATCTGGTGCTGAATGAACAGTTTTTAAAGTTTAAAGATACTGTGAGTGCTTTGGTGGATAAGGAGAATGGAAGTATTCGCAAAATGTACAATGTGTATCGGTTAATTGCCGACTTTTTTAAACCGCTGACACCTGTATTTGTCTATTCATTAAGCAAGATGAGTTCAAAGCTTGCCGATGAGTTGTATGATAAATATAACCAATTCATTGTGGAGACGTTTGGCCAAATAGTGGAGGAAGGAGAATCTGAAGGTATTTTTCTGGCGCATTTCAAAAATGATTTCTCGCGTTTAATGGCCGGTTATCTTTTTCATGCCAGTGAACAAGGCATTAAATTGCCACTCACCGATGACGAATTTAATAATGTCTTTTATCTGCAGACCTGTGGTCTTTGCACCGATCGCGGTCGTAAAGTGCTGAATCAGTTGATTGAAAATCCGAAATTATTGACCGCATAGATTTATTTTTATTTATCCTTGTTTTGAGCGGGGGTTCTGTTTTTGCAGAATCCTCGCTTTTTTGTTAGTAGAACAGATTACTCAAAAAGTGAAAAGAGTTTTTATATTT
>DHQK01000248.1 GCA_002411085.1 Marinilabilia sp. UBA5340
AAACCTATCCGCCCGCGAAAGCCAAAACTTCCGGCCATTGCGCAAGGTCTTAAAAGTCGCCCATCTTGGCTTCCCGCTATCCGTCGGCCCGGAAAACGAACAGTCCACCGTTCTCTCATCTTTTGCCATCCCTGCCCATTGCTCACATCATGCTCCATGCTCCACGCTCTAAGCACCATGCTCAATACTCATCCCCCCATTTCCCTGACAAAACTCAAAGAAAATATGTTCAGGAAATCCTAACTTTGAAATATAAAACAGAGACAACCATGATGAATGAGAGCCTGCTGAATCCCCAAAGCATTGTTGTTGTTGGCGGATCGGACGACATTAGCAAACCGGGAGGTAAACTACTGAAAAACATCTTAGATGGCGGTTTTCAGGGAGAATTATCGGTCATCAATCCTAAAAAGGATACGGTACAGGGCATTCGTTGTTTCAAATCAGTTTCCGAGCTTCCTGCAAAAATTGATCTGGCCATTTTGGCCATCGCTGCACAGCATTGTGTGCCTGCGGTGAAGGAACTGGCAAAAGCCAAAGGAACCCGGGCATTTATCGTAATATCAGCAGGTTTCAGTGAAGACGGTCCGGAAGGAGCTGAACTGGAAGAAGAACTCAGGAAAGCCGTCCAAGAGGTTGACGGGGCACTTATCGGGCCCAACTGTATCGGGATGCTCACTCCCACCTACAGCGGAATTTTCACCAGTCCCGTGCCCAAACTGGATCCAAAAGGTTGCGATTTTGTCTCAGGATCAGGATCCACTGCCGTATTCATTCTGGAGTCAGCCCTGCCAAAAGGATTGACTTTCTCTTCGCTTGTTACAGTGGGCAACAGTGCCCAGACAGGAATTGAAGAGGTCTTGGAATACTGGGATGAAACCTACACGCCGGGAAAAAGCTCCAACATCAAACTTATCTATGTCGAGAACATCAAAAATCCGGATAAACTGTTGAAACACTCCTCATCGCTTATCAGAAAAGGATGTCGAATTGCAGCCATCAAATCAGGGATCACCGATGCCGGTCAACGAGCCACCGCCTCGCATACGGGGGCTTTAGCCAGCTCAGATTCTGCTGTTGAGGCACTTTTCAGGAAAGCAGGGATTGTGCGCTGCTTTGGGCGAGAAGAACTTACCACCGTAGCTTCGGTATTCAATTACCCCAGGCTGAAAGGTAAAAATCTGGCCATCATCACCCATGCGGGTGGTGCAGGCGTGATGCTTACCGATGCGCTCTCAGGAGGCGGTCTAAACATTCCCGCCATTGAAGGAAAAGCTCATGATGATATTTTGAATATTCTGAATCCCGGATCATCAGCCTCTAACCCCATTGATATCCTGGCCACAGGAACGGCCGAACAACTGGGACAGGTCATTGAATATTGCGACACAAAAATGGACAATATTCATGGGATGATTGTGATTTTTGGCAGCACAGGACTCTCCCGTGTTTTCGATGCCTACGAAATGATTGATCGCAAGATGAAGCAGTGCCGAAAGCCGGTATTCCCTATTCTGCCGTCCATCAGCAGTGCGCATGAGGAGGTAGAGTTCTTTTTATCTCACGGTCACATCAACTTTCCCGATGAAGTAGTGCTGGCCCGGGCTCTTACAAGTATCAACCAGACACCCGAACCGGCAAGCGAAGAAATTTTCACAGAAGGAATTGACATTCAAGCCATCCGAACGGCCATAAAACATGCCCCCGAAGGCTTCCTTGACCCGACCACCAATAACGAATTACTGGAAGCAGCGGGTATCCCCATCGTGGAAGAAGGAATTGCCACTTCCAAAAAAGAGCTGATCTTACTGGTCAAAAAACTGGGATTTCCTTTGGCACTTAAAGTCATCGGCCCTGTGCATAAATCAGACGTAGGCGGCGTAACGCTTAACATCAAATCAGAAACACACCTCCTCTCTGAATACCGCCGGATGCGCAAAATCAAAGGAGTGAAATCGGTGCTTGTGCAAAAAATGCAGACCGGTACGGAGCTCTTCATCGGTGCCAAGTATGAGCCGTCATTCGGACATGTTATCCTTTGCGGACTGGGTGGCATTTTCGTAGAATCGCTGGGTGACACATCTTATGGACTGGCTCCCCTCACATTTGAAGAAGCCCGCTCCATGGTTCGCAGCCTCAAAGCCTATCCGGTAATCAAAGGAGCACGCGGCAAAGAGGGTATCAATGAGGACAAATACGTGGAAATCATTGTCCGCCTCTCCACGCTACTCCGCTATGCCACAGAAATCAAAGAGATCGATCTGAATCCCCTGATTGGGAATAAGGATGAAATCATTGCAGTGGATGGGAGAATCCGGGTGGAGAAATAGGCCCTCTAAATCCCCCCTAGGGAGACTTTCTGAACCTGACTAGTCCTAAAATAGCGTTACACAAAAAGCAATGCAACTTTAGGACTAGACATTAGTTCCAATAAAAAAAGCCCCTGACAAACACAAGTTCATCAGGGGCTTTTATTTTATAACAATTCAGGTTTTACGGTCTTACTACTTTTGCCGAAACGTCTTGATCGTTCACTTGAACGCTGATGATATAAACGCCGCTATTTTCAGGCAACTGCAATCGGGTCTCTGTGGCTCTTACATCATCCAACTGGTTAATTTGCCGACCATTCATGTCCATTAGTTTAATTTCAGCTCCTCCCTCTCTCAACAGCTTCTCAGGTATTTGTACCAACGCAAATTCATTATGACCAGAAATCAGAATTTTTTCTGATTGTCCACGATCGCCATCAAAGATATTGGTAGGAACTTCGCTAACCGGCTCTATATGCAGCACAAATCGATCATGTACAGTTCCCGGTTCTGCAGTATAAGAATAACTATTTTCCTGACGCAGATCTGTGAAAATTCCGGTTTCAGTATCTTCAAGGATAACATCATACTGATCTGAAAACTCGTCAAGAGAAGCACTAATTTCCACGGTGCCTTCCATCTGATTTTTCACACTCAAAGGGATACTAGCTCCATCAGTTCCCAGAGCAGGAAGACCATTCATACATAGATTTTTATCTCCAAACCGGGTAAAAATCTCAGGCACTTTCTTTGAGCTGTTAAACATCTTTTCTGAATCAGAGCGTTCCAAACCGGCATCAAAAGCTTCGTCAAAATAAATGACTGCCACGTCGGAAATAAACTCATTGGATTGCACCATCCGTATCACCTGCCTATCATCCTGCGAGGAGGCACTCTTGAGCGGGAGAGAGTTGTCACTCACCCGTGCTTTGTTCGAAAGATCAATGGTGGCATTATTGGCATCTTCAACCATTACCCATACAGATTGCAAAGGAGAAATGGTTCCAACATTCTGGGACGTGTAACCTCCGGGGTAACTCTCACCATCTTCAATCACCGACAATCCGGTAAATCCATTGTAAGTAATCATATAATCGCCCACCTGGCTTCCTGCATAAACTCTGTAATAGATGGTTGCAGAGAGGTTATCACTGATGGAAACTCCTGTATACTCCACATCATCTATATCCCATTTAATCGAGGAGGGATAAGGATTGGCAAACAAATAGTATCCACGCCCATAAGGAATCTCCCAGTGCTTTGGCCCGGTATTCAACTCGCCGGTAAACGATAAGGTCTGATCACTTTCATACAGGGCCATAATGCCCTCCATGGGATGAATGGAAGCAGTATTACTGGTGATGCGTTGCCAGTTGGTGGTACTTCTGTAAACCCAGCTCGTAGCATTACCTGCATCATACATCAGCCCGGTAGGAGAAACAAAAGGTTGCCCAAAACGATACCATTGATTGGCTTTCACAGGAAGTTCGATACTTCCGGTTCCTGAATCGGCATTATCTACAGGCACATTGAGTGCTGAAACTGCATCCGGGGTTGATTTTAATACTATCTCACCATTGTTGGTTAGATCATTGGTTATATTTAAAGTCGCCCCGGCGAGCAGTGTTACCACACCATTTTCCTCGATAGTTAAATCCATGCAAAAAGCATCTCCGTCAATTTCAGGCATAAAGTCAACTTCAGCGGCGGCAGGAATTTCAACTTCCGTATTGGCAGAAGGAATATTTCCTGACTGCCAGTTACCTGTATCGAACCAATCTGCTGAATAGCCCAGCCAGGGATAATTGCTAATTGACATGGCACCAATGGTATAAAAGTTACCATCTCCGAACTCATTAAAAGCATCCCTGCTATCGGTACGCAGGGTTCCTGTATTTTGTCCTCCATCATAAAGCACACTCCCTGTAGAGGTCCACAAATCATCCGGGCTCTGGTCTTGCCACTCCACCATACGTAAGTCGTCGCGCTCCTGGGGATCTGAGGAGATTCCACTCTGATTGTCCCAGCGAATGGTCACTGATCCCTCTCCACCAGAAGGGCCTTTCACCCGCCAGTATTCATTTCTACTGACAAATGCCACCGGATAATTGAAACTTTCAGGATCCAGTCCATTGGAAGCAGGGTTTACATTGAAATATTCCGCTTCCCAGGGGGAAACACCCGCTGTGTTGGTATTGGAAATATGAATTTCTCCATAACGACCTGTATGACCGACAGGATATACAAAAGAGCTGTTATGATTGATATATTTCACCATGGGGCCTTCCACGTAGGAATTGCTACTACCACCTACAACCGCATTCTCTGAAGGATTGGTAAGGGTAAGCGTTCCGGAATTGGTAGAAATCCGTCCTTTTTCCAAGGTCAGTAAATTTGTCACCTCTACAGGACTTGAAAAAACAGCACCATCAGGGTTATTCATTTTCAGATTATAGAAAGCATTGTTCCCCGTAAAAGAAACACTGCCCATAATTCCCTGTGGTTCCTGCCCGTTCAGTTCCACAACAGCACCGGTACCTTCCCCTGCATCAAAATTACCCGAATTAAAGGTGATATTTCCTCCTACATTAATGGCTTTGTCGTATCGGTTATCAACCATCAATGAGGATGCTCCATCAATAATCAGATCTCCTGAAACATTAACAGGAGCATTTGGAAATTCCCGGGTTCCGGAACCTGAAAATTTAAGATTATTCACATTATAGATACCTCCAAGAACAGGATAGCTGACACCAATTCCTCCAAATTCAATAGTTCCACCTCCCTGATCAAAAAATGTTGAATACTCCCCTGCAGGTACTCCTGCTGTTTCCACATAAAGCGTACCGGTTCCGTCTACAATACCCAGTCGATGCCCTTCCGTTCCCGGAATCAGCAAACGTCCATTTGTGGAGCCATCAATATGAGTTTTGTAAGATACCACATAGTTCACCGGTATGGTGACATCATGCCTAATCTCTACAATAGCACCCTTTGGTCCTCCCGATGGAGGTGCCGGAGTCCAGATACTCACATCAGTCCAGTCGCCATCTTTTACAGAAGTATATACAGGTACCTGATTCGGAATAGCTTCATCAATACCAGCCGTATAATCACCAGATAGTCCTTCTGAATCTGTTGCCGAACTAAAATTAAATGTGAGTTTATGGTCTGTCACATCCACTACTCCGATATTCTTGTTCCACTCTCCGGAACCACGCGAAAGTATACGTGCGGTTATATAATCGTCGTAAGCATAACCGGACTCGCTAACCTTAACCAATGAGGGAGGATAACTCATGACCAAATCACCAGAGAAATCTGTCAGGTTGCCGGCATCCACTACCCAGTAGAACTGCAACACATTTTCCGGTTCAACCATAGTAGTAGAGGGATCATCCACAATACTGGGATGTACCTCATCGGAGGCTTTGATGCGTATGTAGCCATCTGACGCAGAGTTCCCGAAAACCTGAAGTTCAACAGGTGTATAAATCCCCTGGCTTCCTACGGGGAATACAAAATCGGTAATTCCGGGAGATAAATACTTACGAATTCCTCCATCACCAAACGAGGCATTGGTCTGTATCATATTCGTTGCGGAGAACTGATCCATGGAATTGGTAATTCCAGCTCCCTCTGCAAATACAATTTCATTATTACCGATATTGAAAACACCCTCTTCGAGTTGCAGATTTTCTTTTATTATAATAATATCTCCGGATTCCTGACTGAATCCGGCGCTGTTCTCCAACCATAACTTTTCAAATGTACCTTCCCCAATAATTTTTTGCTCAACCGTACCATTCAATACAAGTCCGTTCCCGGTGGTTCCACTGACAAATTCAGCATTATTAATCACATCCTTCTCAGCAAAAATATTGTTCCCATTATCATCAATAACACCGGAATTATGTGTCAGCAAATAAGAAATGTTAATATCTGTTCCGGAAGCCAGAGACAAAACGCCCTCTCCTTCCTTGGTTAGTTTATAAAATGAAGTAGCTCCCTCAATCTGTTGATCGGAAGTTCCGGAAAAAAACACTTCATTGCCAGCCGAAACATAATTTCCTCCATTAATCCAATTCCCTTCCATCCGAATATCCAGACCATTGGCATCCAATGTGGCACCGGGATTGATAGTCAGGTTCCCCTTCACTGAAAGGCTTTCTATTTGAAGAAGCACTCTCGGAGTATTGGTTCCATTAATTTCGATATCATTGAGTGCAATTGCTGATCGAACTCCAAATGCATTCTGCCCTGCAGGAGTCGATCCATTGAACAAAAAGATCTTACTTCCTGATACGACAGCAATTTCGGGATCTAAGTACAATGCAGGCGACTGAGGATTGACTCCGTTTTGACGTGATATTTCAAATCCACCACCAGTATGCCTGAATTCACTTCCAGGGTTCAAGACCTCAAACATCCCACGACTCTCAATACCACCCGCATCAGTACCAATATATACATTTCCTCCCCGTTGGCTATATTGTAAAACACCCATATTGTTAGCTTCTGCACGTCTGACTTGCGAACCAACGCTCAAAGATCCACCAGACACTTCGATACGGGCATTGCCTGATGCTGAGTACACCACAGGATGATCTCCGCCACTCATATCCAATACACCTCCTGAGATGCGCAAAAGTCCATCGAGCGAGAGACCAGATCCTCCATTGATATAAAATGTTCCATCTCTGACTTCAAGACCGGAATGGTTGTTGATTTCGAAAAAATCATCGCCCGTAGATAGGTCAATATCTGCATCAGGATGGTTAAGAATAAACAAACCATTTTTTATTTCAAGTGCCTTGGAAATACCGCCCCCGGAGGTTGCTCCCAACAAATTAAAATCGCCATCGAATTGAGCTCTGGAATTGATGGAGCTTCCTTTATCTACTACCAGCCGGTAAAGATTAGGAATATCTCCGTCCACATAAGAATAGCTCATATTATCGGCACCGGAGAGATTTAATGTAATACAATCCATCCCGGCACCTGTAAAGAACTGGAGGCCATTGGTAGCCCCCCCCGCAGATTCCTGAATTATATGGCGTCCCACAGAAATAGTATGCTCATTAAAAGAAGCATCCGGATTGTTCACGAATATATGAGCACCCCTGTTTTCCAGTATCAAATCACGACCAATGATAATGTTGCGCACAACACTATTGGGGAATTGAATACTGGCTCCTCCTCCGCTACCTCCCCCTTCGGAAGAAGCATTGGTTTCAAACAGCAACAAGTCCCGCCCTACGGTAATATCTCCTGCAGCACCATCAGACAGAAGGAGATTCAGATTTCCAAGAATCTCAAAATTTCCTGTTGTTTCAATATCATTGGGAAAAGTCACATTCCAGTCAGCTGCCCCCCAATACTCATTCGCGATAAGCAGGTTTGGTGCAATGTCGGGCGCATGAGCATAAACGATTCCTGCATCTACATCGTTCTCGTAAACAATATAAGAAGAGTCGTTTTGGGCAAAATCACCAATATCCATAAGTGAGAAGTCCGGGTCGGACCATCGGTTCCAGAACATACCTTCGCCTCTGACCATCCCGGCATTAAGTTGTCCGTTTCTATTGATACACAAGGTGGGTCTGAACTGAAAATTGGATCGGTACACTCGTGGCACCGGATTTCCGGCAGCATCTTTCATCTGAGAAAAAATCAGCTCAGCACATGATTGTGTATTATTGTCCACCCACATACCATGAGGTTCCCCCTCTTCACCACTACTCTGTGTATTCCCCCAAGGCACCCATCCGATCACTGCAATATCGCCCGAACCAGGATAACTATTGGCAGCGGGCTGGCGAGAGTCATGGTATTCATCTTCATCCACAGAACCATTTCCATCAATATCATTTAGCATATCGCTTCGTGTCCAGGCATTACCCCATGTCCATCGGGGTTCCCGGGTCACATCCCGGGTATAATAAACCAGAGGAGCTCCCGTAAAACAATTCCGGTCACCGGCAGTATAATGTGATTCTGACAAATCAAAGCCTGTACCGTCGCCATTAAAAAGGATTGTATTGGTGCCTTCATCAACCTTAGAGTTGTCATCCTCAAAAGAGCGTGTAAACGGATTAACGGCTAACACACTACCAGGCCGATAACTATTGCTGTTTCCAGAGACATCTTCATCATAATATTTGAAGAGGTATTCCACCTGAGGAAGCTGATCAAATCCTTCATAACGAACCCGCCAGTAATATGCCAACACATCACCTGCACTCAGATTAGCTGTTTGCAACTCCTTATCAACGGGATTTATGGTGATATATCCATCATCCGAATTACTTCTTAATCTGACTCGTCCATAAGTATATTTCGAACCGGGTTCTGTACCGGAAAGACCTACTCCCAGAGGGAAGGCAAAAGAATCACCTTCTGCGTTGGCAGGGATATACAACGACAATCCACCATCGGAAGCCATCCCATTGGTGATAATCATCTGATTCACACTCCCGTCAGATACAGGACAGGCATTTAAAGTTCCATTACGGTGTAAATAATCTACTTTAAGATTGTGACTCCCTATATTTATTCGACCATTATAATAAGCAATCCTGCCTACATATACATCACTATTAAAATTAACAATTGTTTCATTTGGCACAGGATTCAATTTCAGGTTTCCAATTTCGGCTCCAGACTCCGTATTGATCTCTACCTGATCGTCTTTCAACATGATGAGCGCGTCGGGATGGGTTGTACCATGCTCATACACCCCACAAACTCCATCTTTTTGAATATTTACCGGACCAAATAGACGAATTGAATACATCCCCTGATCGAAAACTCCGGCATTCACATTAAATTCATTATTAACTTTCATCAACCGGGCTCTCCAGGGAGCTCCCACCTGATCGGCACGTTTGGCATTATCTCCGGTAAGTGTAACTTTACGTCCTGCCGGTTTTTCAATAGTCACATTCCAAAAATTCTGCTCATACCCATCATCCACATTATGTCCAATATACAATGAGCTGTTGCTGTTGCCACTAAAAGAAGTGGTATTGGGTTTATTGGCATCGTAAAGGTATCCACGATACTGAGGAGTACCTCCCGGACCTGCTGTAGCATTGGCATCAATAGACATGTTTCTGCCAACAGTCACATTCTGACCATTGTGATCCAAAAGACAATTCTGACCAATGGACAAATTGTTTTGAACGACCAAAGGCTGGGCTTCAAGATTTATATCAGTAGATCCCACATCCAAGCCGTCTGAGAGAATAAACGCCCTATCGTTACCAGATGAATTGGTCAAATACAAATTATAAAAGGGAGCTCGTGAAGTAATTAAAAAATCCCGGTCATTTCCGATATTACAGAAAACGGATCCGCCAGTGACATTAATATTCTCAGGGGCAGCATTGATAAAAACACCTCCCTTACCATTGGCTTCTCTAATATTCAAAGTACCACCGGACATTTCAAAAGAATTGTCTTCATACGTGAGGTTAAATACATAATAGTCATTGGTGGTATTTCCTCCCAGCACGTTTACAGTACCGCCTGATTGTATGTAAGAACCGTTGTGCTCAGCTCCCATTACAGATGTCCGTATCTGATTGGTATTAAGGACACCTCCCTCTACACGTACAATTCCGTTCAGACGCGTAGTAATACCACTACCCACTAAAGTTTCCACCAGACCTGAAGAAATGCGCAACTCACCATAAGGCACCAGCGCATTACCTGTATTTTTTCTAACTGTTCCACCATCAACCCAAAGAGCTGCATTTTCATAAATATGATAGTTTCCGGCGGTATTAAGCACTTCAATGTTCACATTAGGCCCGATCTTCAAAGTACCTGAAACAAGTGCTAAAGCGTTTCGATTTTGGGTTTCGGTGTTTTGATGGCTCGCAGGTCCGAAGAGTTCGAAGTACTCCGGAGCAGATGCATTAACCGAAATTGTGCGGGCGCGACTGCCTTTATCAAATACCAATCTGTAAAAACGGGTCGCCCCATTACATGTAACAATCTGATCATCCTCAGTATTGAGAATTTTAACATCTACAATACCATCTGTAGCTTCGTTAGAATAATCAGGAACCGTTTGGTTTGTAAAAGCCACATTCCCTCCTTCATTGGTAAAATCACCGTAGAGATTAAGTGAGTGCCTGGCATTGGCTGTTCCTGTACGAATATTTGCCGTAGCATGAACTATTAAATCACCGTGAATGGTAATATTGACAGCCTCCGAGGACATGTCATCGCCAATCTCTAGAGTACCTTTCTGTATGCTCAAAACACCATTAACTCTAAAATCATCAAGCACATTCAGTTCAGAGGTTGCATTATCCAATACAATATCTACATCATAAAACTCTCTGTCAGTGGACAAATTGTACCCATTACCATAAAACTCTACTGTTCCTTCCCCTTCGCCTTCTGTTACAAAATCGGTTGCATCACCTGACGGGAAGTTGTCATCAGCCATGGAAATGATTCCCGTTCCTGAAATTGTTGAAAAACCGTGACCGCTGGTAGTTCCAAGATCAAGTTCTCCGTGAACCGTAAGCGACTCATTCTGAATCCCGTTTACCCCTGATGGAACAGTCACTTTCTTACCACTCAAAATCACTACTTTGTCTGATGCTGCTGTGGGTGAAGTTAGAGGGGTGAGATTTGCAGGATTGTCAGGGATACATCCGCAAGGAGCTAAAGTCCATGTTTGGGGATCATTCCATGCTCCGGTTGACTTGAGTGAATACCAGATGCGGCTGCCACTTCCCTGGACAGGACTTAACTGTTGGTCGGTACTTCCGAGGGTGAAGTATCCGGCACTGAAATCAGCATCAGACACTTCGAACCAAATTTTATCCCCATCCTCTACACCTTTATCTAAAACTACTATCTTAGAATAATTGCCTGCGGAATTGTCTTTTCTCAACAATACATAATTGGCAATTTCTTGTGGATAGAGTCCACCATCAAAACCTTCTGACAAATCAAAAGAAAGTCTCACAGAGGAAGTCCCGTTCTTTTGGACATACCAGGCCCGGTTCCAGGCAGCTTCTGCGCCTGATGACGTTACGGCTGCACCAATATCAATAGATGCCTCATTATTGTCATCCCCATTGTGCCCTACCATGACATAATCTCCTGCCGAGGCTCCTGGCAAGCTGGAATAAAGTCCCGCAGAACTTCCAAAATCCCTTACCGAGCTATTTTTCTGAACCACACCTGCGACATCCTGCCAAAAAGCATCGTCCGAAGGATTGTAGGCAATCTGAACATCATTAACTGCAATTCCATATTTTTGACTTAAATAACTTAAAACCAATGCTCGATGAATCTCTGATAGATTGTTTTTATAAATAATAATCTCGGCAATCTGTCCCTTGAAGTAGGTAGAATAATTTTCGTCCAGCTTACCTATTTCTATGGCTGCCGAAGTATTATTAATAGGGTTAGAATCTGAAATTCTAAAAGCACTGCCATCCAATACTCCATTTTTGTATATCTTGGAAGAATCATTGATTTGAAAAATGTAATTACCTATATACGAAGTAGCAGGTATATTTACACCACCAGAAATTCGATTTCCACTTGTAGAATAATCAGCATTTAACTCAAGATTATTCCACAGGAAAAGTGTAAAAGTAGCATCCCCGGTATTATCTCTTTTGGAAACAAGCCCCTGAGGCCCGGCTCCATTGCCGGTATTGAATACCACAAAGGTCGAAAGTGCAGTCAAATCATCAAATTCTGAATCATTCGCAATAGACAGATTCCCGCTATTGAATGAGGAAAAATCCAGGGCATTTTGCCCCCCTAAAGTTCCCAGCGAAATAGAGGCACCTGAATTAACAGCATCATGTCCATTACCAGACTTATCATTCCAGATATCCCCTGGCCCAAAAGAAGAAAGGTCGGAAGCATCAAGCCACACCACATTGTGGGGCTGGTTTTCAGCACCTGTGCTGTTACCAACACCAGCAGGACCACTTTGGGCATATAAAGATAGTGAAAGTGCAAAAAGAAGTGCGAAAGATGTAAGTTTGGTATAGGTACACATACTCGGAACAGGTTAGTTATACAATATGGTAGGCAAAAGTATCTAATCTTACGTATGTCCCTGACAGATTGATAGTATAATTTGGCCATCTGTCACAAGACTAGGACAAATGGCTAATAATTGACGATAAAAATCCTTAATTACAAAAAAGTCTCGTTACCCAACGTTTTGGGACGAGACTTCTTAACTTCACAGGGTTAATTGTGATTTTTTTAATTTCCTTGCTTGTTTTTATTTTCTTAAAACCTTGACGGTTTCCTGCTGGTCAGCAGCACTTACTTTTACAATATACATTCCAGACACAGAAGGCAAGGCTAGGTTTGACTCTGAAGATGTGGTTGTTATACTGTTCACCAGATGCCCATTTGTATCTAACACCTCAATACTGGCTTGTCCGTTAATCAGAAGCTTAGCGTCTATTTTCACCAATACAGATTCGTCTTTCCCAATAACTGTAATGCCTTGCTCTGCTCCTTGCATATCATTTTCATCTATCGAGGTTGGAACCTGCTGCACCCTATTGAGATGCAATACAAACCGATCATGCACATCCCCCATCTGCTCAGGGGTGTAAGTATAACCATCAACAACCTCCATATCAATCCATTCACCAGTTACTTTATCTTCCAGA
>DHQK01000250.1:0-6546 GCA_002411085.1 Marinilabilia sp. UBA5340
TCGGAAGTTACAATGGTTTTTACCGTAAACTCACTCCCTGTAAGCAATCCTTTTTCCTTCCATTGATTGAGCATGTACCAGGTAAGCAAAATAGCGGTTTGATTACCATTGACCAGTACAAATTCATTATTCTCATTCCGCACTGCAATTCCCAGTCTGTCGCCATCGGGATCGGTCGCAATGACGATGTCTGCTCCCGTTTCTTCAGCTTTTTTGATGGCCATTTCCAATGCAGCAGGTTCTTCGGGATTGGGAGATACTACGGTAGGAAAATCTCCGCTTACCACATCCTGCTCAGGTACGTGAATTACATTTTCAAAACCCATGCGTTTCAACGCAGCGGGTACCATTTTTACAGTGGTTCCGTGAATAGGACTGAAAACTATTTTCATGTCCTTCTGTCTTTTTACGATATCAGGATTGAAGGAGAGAGCAGTAACTTGTTGAATGAACTTCTCATCCATACCTGCTCCCAGAGTTTCAATCAGCTCTGGGTTTCCGTCAAATTTGATGTCTTGGACATTCGATATTTTTTGTACTTCGTCTATGATATTTTTATCGTGTGGTCCCAATATTTGTGCGCCATCTTCCCAGTAGGCTTTGTACCCGTTGTATTCTTTGGGGTTGTGCGAAGCGGTAAGGATAATTCCACTTTGGCATTTGAGTTCACGGATGGCATAAGAAATCTCCGGGGTAGGTCTCAAATCTTCAAAGATAAATGCCCTGATGCCATTGGCTGAAAAAATATTGGCGGCAGTTTCGGCAAAATATCGGCTGTTGTTCCGGCAGTCGTAACCAATGACCACTTTTATCTCCTGAAGGTTGCTGAATTCTTTTTTCAAATAGTTGGCCAGTCCCTGTGTGGCGGTACCAACGGTGTATTTGTTCATTCGGTTGCTGCCAACGCCCATTACACCCCTGAGCCCGCCGGTTCCGAATTCCAGATCTTTGTAAAATGCATCAATCAGCTCGGAGGCATCATTGGCTTCGAGCATCGCTTTTACCTTTGCTTTGGTGTCTTCGTCGTAATGACCTTCAAGCCACTGGTTTGCTTTTTCCGTAACTTGTGTGGGGATATTTTCCGTTGCCATAATTGTTAATATTTAAGTTGTTATTTGTCTTAATAGGTTTTAATTGGATTAGCTTTATCTGTTACTCAAATTTATTGAAAATAAAATCAATAAATGTTTACTGCTCCATGTTTTTCAGGCATTTCCTCAGACTTTCCTGCCAATGGTTGATCTCTAATCCGTAGGTTTCTTTTATTTTTGACTTGTCCATGACTGAATAGGCCGGGCGGGGAGCCGGGGTTGGGAATTGATCCGATTCAACCGGCTGTACTTTACACGAAATTTTTGTTTCATAAAAGATGGCAGTGGCAAAATCATACCAACTGCAAACGCCCTCATTGGAAAAGTGATAAATGCCCGGGACAAATGGTTTTTCTCCGGTAATGACTTTTCTTATGATGGTAAGAATAACGGAGGCTAGGTCATCGGCCAATGTGGGGGAACCTGTCTGGTCAAAAACCACTTTGAGTAAATCTTTTTGCTGTCCCAGCTGAATCATGGTTTTCAAAAAGTTTTTGCCGTACTGGGAATAGAGCCAGGAAGTTCTTATCACCATGCTGTCGGGATCTTCTTGCACAACATTTATTTCTCCCTGCAATTTAGACTTGCCGTAAATCGAATCAGGCATTTTAGAATCCTCTGGTTTAAGAGGACGGGAGTGGTTGCCTCCAAAAACATAATCTGTGGAAATATGGATGAACCGGGCATTCATTTGGGCAGCTTTTCTGGACAACTCTCCGGGAGCTTCAGCATTTAGCCGGTAGGCATTGACCGTGTCGGTTTCTGCTTTGTCTACCGCAGTATATGCTGCACAGTTGATGATGAAATCGAAATGTTTACCCTCAAAAAAGGAGTGGATTGCGGATGAATCCATCAGATTCAATGTGTCTACTGTTGAAAAGAAAAATTGGGCATCCGAAAGCGTGGTGGCTTGTTCATGAAAACAACTGCCCAGTTGACCTTCGGAACCGATGATTAATATTTTTGTCATTTTTAAGATTAATTTTTGAAAACAAAATTCCGTTCAGCTTCCTCAAAAGAAGGTAAAACCTGGTCTTTACCGGAGACGATGGCTTCGTGCTTTGGGATTTTCCAGTCAATGTTTAGATGTGGATCATTGAAATTGATGCCTCTTTCGGCTTCCCGGTTGTAATAATTATCACATTTGTAGTGAAAAAGTACTTCATCACTTAGTACAGAAAAACCATGTGCAAATCCGCGCGGGACAAAAAACTGTAACCGGTTTTTGTCAGATATCTCCAGAGAAAAATGTTCTCCAAAAGTGGGCGATTCTTGTCTTAAATCCACCGCGACATCCAGCACGGTTCCTTTCAGTACCTGTATGAGTTTCCCTTGAGAGAAGGGGGCCAGTTGATAGTGTAGCCCTCTTACAACCCCCCGAGCAGAGGAGGAGATGTTGTCCTGAACAAAATCTACGTCCAGTCCGGCTTTTTTGTATTTTTCCTGGTTATAGGATTCAAAAAAATATCCTCTTTGATCCGAAAAAACATCAGGTTCAATAATCAAGAGCCCCGGAATTTTTGTTTGCAATATCTGCATGCTAAGCTATAGTTGTTTTTGAATGTTTTTTAATTTTTGCCCGGCGATTTTGAGCAGATATTGACCATATTCATTTTTTTTCAAAGGTTCAGCCAGTTGTAGCAACTGGTCACGGTCAATGTACTCTTTTTTATAGGCAATTTCCTCAATGCAAGCGACTTTGAGTCCCTGGCGATTCTCAATAGTAGCGATGAAGTTGGATGCTTGTAATAAGCTGTCGTGTGTGCCGGTGTCCAGCCAGGCCATTCCTCTCCCCAATAGTTTGGTTTTGAGTCGGTTTTCCTGTAAGTAGATTTTGTTCAAATCAGTGATTTCCAGTTCGCCTCTTTTACTGGGTTTCAGGGTTTTTGCTTTGTTTACCACGTCAGGGGGATAAAAATAGAGCCCTGTAACGGCATAATTGGATTTGGGATTTGAGGGCTTCTCTTCAATGCTTAACACATTTCCGGCTTCATCAAAATCGGCCACCCCATATCGTTCAGGATCGTTTACATAATACCCGAAAACAAAGGCTTTATCCTCAGCCGGCGATACCTCGTTGAGGATTCTGCTGAACTCATATCCGTAAAAGATATTATCACCCAGAATAAGACATACCGGAGAATTACCGATAAACTCTTCTCCGATAAGAAAAGCCTGGGCCAAACCATCAGGTGAGGGCTGTTCGGCATATTCAATTTGAAGTCCCCATTGGCTGCCATCACCAAACAGCCTTTTGTAAAGGGGCAGATCCTGGGGCGTGGAGATTACAAGTATTTCTCTGATTCCTGACAGCATCAAAACCGATAAGGGGTAGTAAATCATGGGTTTGTCGTAAACCGGAATGATTTGTTTGGAGATGCTTTGGGTAGCAGGATAAAGCCTTGTGCCAGAGCCTCCCGCCAGGATAATTCCTTTATAGTTGGTCATGCTGTGGTGTTTTTGAGATTTTGTTTTTGGCCGTATATCCAATTCATGAATTGGATATACGGAGCAAATTGTCGAAATATTCTATCGTTTTCGAAAGCCCCTCTCTGAGCTGAACTTTGGGCTCCCAGTTGTTCAGCTCTTTGCGCGCCAGACTGATATCCGGCTGACGTTGGGCGGGATCATCTTCCGGAAGTGGTTCATAAATGATTTTGGATGAAGATCCGGTCAGATCCTTGATTTCATTGGCCAGTTCCATCATGGAAAATTCATTGGGATTTCCAATGTTGACAGGGCCGTAAAAATCATCCCGCGAATTCATCATGCGTTGCATTCCGTCAATTAAATCATCTACATACTGAAAGCTTCTGGTTTGAGAACCGTCCCCAAAGATGGTAATGGGTTCTCCTTTCAGGGCTTGTACAATGAAGTTCGAAACTACGCGGCCGTCATTGGGATTCATTCGGGGACCATAAGTGTTGAATATTCTGATGATTTTTATTTTTACTTCATTCTGGCGGTGATAATTCAGGAACAAGCTTTCTGCACATCTTTTCCCTTCATCGTAGCAGGATCGAATCCCGATAGGATTGACATTTCCCCAGTAGTCTTCGGTTTGCGGATGTATCAGCGGATCGCCATAAACTTCGCTGGTTGAAGCCTGAAGAATTTTGGCTTTGATACGTTTGGCCAGTCCCAGCATGTTGATGGCACCCATCACCGATGTTTTAATGGTTTTGATGGGATTGAACTGATAATGGATGGGAGATGCCGGGCAAGCCAGGTTATAGATTTCATCTACTTCCACAAAATAGGGGTGCGTCACATCATGACGCACCATTTCGAAAAAGTGATTGTCCATCAGGTGTTTGATGTTGATCTTTGATCCTGTAAAGAAGTTATCCATACAGATCACATCATGTCCCTGGGCAATGAGCTTATCACAAAGGTGAGAACCAATAAATCCGGCACCACCAGTCACAAGTATTCGTTTCATTTGCTCTTATTTTGTCTCCATTTGTGATCTGCCAATACCAAAATAGTCAAACCCGTGCTCGTTCATCTCATTCATATCGTATATGTTACGTCCGTCGAATACCACTTTGTGTTTCATGAGTTTGGACATTACATTATAGTTGGGGATTCTGAACTCGGGCCACTCAGTAAGGAGCAATAAGGCATCTGCATCAATCAGGACATCATAAGGGTCCTGCCCGTAGGTAATGGTATTTCCGATCTCTTTTTTGGCCTCTTCCATGGCTACCGGGTCGTAAGCTTTTACTTTTGCTCCGGCTTCCAATAGTTCTTTAATGATGACTTTCGAGGGAGCTTCCCGCATATCATCGGTATTGGGTTTGAAACTCAGCCCCCATAAAGCTACCGTTTTGCCTTTTAGATCATTTTTGAAGTAATTTCTGACTTTGGCAGCCATAATTCGTTTTTGGTCTTCATTGACATTTTCAACCGCTTCGAGTAGGCGCAAAGAATAATTGTATGTTCTGGCAGTCCGGATAATAGCTTTTACATCTTTTGGGAAACAGCTTCCCCCGTAGCCAATGCCGGGATAAATGAACTTGTTGCCAATGCGGCTGTCGCTTCCAATTCCTTTGCGAACCATATTCACATCAGCACCCACCAGCTCACACAGATTTGCTATGTCGTTCATGAAACTGATTTTGGTAGCCAGCATAGAGTTTGCTGCATATTTGGTTAGCTCGGCCGAAGGGATATCCATAAACAGAATCGGATGATTGTTGAGCAGAAAAGGTTTGTAAAGGCGACGGATTACTTTTTCAGCTTCTTCGGCATCAGTACCCACAACAATGCGGTCAGGTTTCAGAAAGTCTTCAATGGCATTGCCTTCTTTCAGGAACTCTGGATTGGAAGCTACATAAAACGGAATGTCCATATTGCGTTTGTCCAGTTCTGCTTTCACAGCAGCTCTCACTTTCTCTGCAGTTCCTATGGGTACAGTGCTTTTTGTGACGACAACAATACTCTGGGTAAGGTGTTTCCCGATTTCGGAAGCCACTGCAAGCACATGGCTAAGGTCTGCACTGCCATCTTCTCCCGGAGGGGTTCCCACGGCGATAAAGATCACCTCAGCCTGATCCAGACTTTCTTTCAGGCTTGTGGAGAAATGCAGCCGGCTTTTTTCGACATTGTTTTTGATCATGGTTTCCAGTCCCGGTTCATAGATTGGGATGATACCTTTTTTCAGATTGTTGATTTTTTTCTCATCAATATCAACACAGGTAACATTTACTCCGGTATCAGCAAAACATGTTCCGGTTACCAGGCCTACATATCCTGTTCCTACAATAGATATTTTCATAGTTTTTTTTGTTTTTATTGCTTCCGTGCGTCAAAAATAGAAAAATAAATTCGGAGGAGGAGCTTAAACGCGTATTATCACCCGCTAAATTATTATCACCTCACTTTTATAAATTTCTTCTTTAATGCCCGGTGATTATAATTAAAAAACAATTTATTGTTTCTCTACAAAATCGGCATATTGCTGGTCTACGCCTTTAATATGATCTATCAACCATGACTTAAGAAAGTTAGTGACTTCAATGCTCAGGATCATTTTGCCGGAAGTGATTTTTTCATAAAATACTGAAATTTTATCTACATACTTCTGGTGTATGGCTTTGTGCTCCCCCAGTCCAGGATAACTGACAGAAGTCATATATTCTTCTTCACTTTTGAAATGGTACCTGGTATAGTTGAGCATTTCCAATATCAACTCGTGAAGCCGTTCTTTGGGTTCACCCGACTTCAGTCCTTCGTAAAAGCCATTTAGAATTTCGATCCATCTTTGATGTTCTTGATCGATTTTTTTATTACCTACCGACAAGTCGGGGCTCCATTGTATCAGCATAGCAGTTAAAAATAAATTTTGATTAAAAACTCAAATTCTTGCAAACAAGCGGCAAAGCCGGGCAGAGCGATTCTCAATCAATCGATTAAGAAAATGTAAGATCTCCACCAAAAGAATGGTGAAAGA
>DHQK01000250.1:6761-21206 GCA_002411085.1 Marinilabilia sp. UBA5340
CCGCTCAGCTTAGGTAAAAGACTGTTTTTTGTTAGAGATAGTCAATTTATTTTTGGTCGAAATATACAAAAATGTCATGAACAGTCTCTATTTGTCCTTGTTTAACCTTTTTCTTGACATTGTCCTTCGAAACCTATAAATTTCACCCTGATTAGTTTACCTATTACAAGTGATGTTTTATGAGGTTTTCTTGTGTTTTATTAATATGGAATTCTTTCTAAAAACAAAGGGAGCCAAAAGACATTTTGCGGCAGGCAGAAAGAAATAGACATCCTGATAAATCAAAGTTGAAGAAAATCAATATAATCTGGCAGATAAAGAAAAGTGATGTATTCTTCTTGTTTTGTTGGAAAAGTTCCTATTTTTGCACCGATTTTTTTACAATATAATGTCTAACTAATAGATTTTGCGAGGTTTAAATTAATGGCAGAATTAGAAAATGAAAATGTGCAGGAGCAGAACAACGCTACTCCTGAAACAAACGAAAAAGTTGAGGCTAAGAAGTCTCAGGTTGAAACTGTTGAAACAGCTGATGCTGATTTTGACTGGGACAAGTATGAAAGCGGTGACTTGGTAGAAGAAGCTAAAGGTTCTGAAAAAGAAGAACTCGAAAAGCTTTATGACAAAACTTTGTCAACCATTACCGAGAAAGAAGTCATTGAAGGAAAAGTAATCGCGATGAATAAGCGCGAGGTTGTAATCAACATTGGTTTCAAATCTGACGGTATTGTTAGTCGCAACGAGTTTCGCTACAACCCCGACCTCAAAGTAGGTGATAAGGTTGAGGTTTATGTGGAAAGCCAGGAAGACAAAAAAGGTCAGCTGGTACTTTCTCATAAAAAAGCCCGTGCTCTTCGTTCCTGGGATCGTGTAAACGAAGCTCTTGAGAAGGATGAGGTAATCAAAGGATACATAAAATGTCGTACCAAGGGAGGTATGATTGTTGATGTATTTGGTATCGAGGCTTTCCTTCCAGGTTCACAGATCGATGTGAAGCCTATTCGTGACTACGATATGTACGTGGGTAAAACCATGGAATTCAAAGTGGTTAAAATTAACCCCGAATTCAAAAACGTTGTTGTTTCACACAAAGCGCTTATTGAGGCTGAACTGGAACAGCAGAAGAAAGAAATTATCTCCAAACTGGAAAAAGGTCAGGTGCTGGAAGGTACCGTCAAAAACATTACCTCTTATGGTGTATTTATCGACCTGGGTGGTGTTGACGGACTTATTCACATTACCGATCTTTCCTGGGGACGTGTTTCTCATCCCGAAGAAATTGTACAACTCGATCAGAAGCTCAATGTGGTTATTCTCGACTTTGATGATGAGAAGAAACGTATTGCGCTGGGTCTGAAGCAGCTTACTGCTCATCCATGGGATTCTCTGGATGCAGAGCTTAAAGTAGGTGATGTTGTAAAAGGAAAAGTAGTGGTGATGGCCGACTATGGTGCATTTGTTGAAATAGCCCCTGGTGTTGAAGGTCTGATTCACGTTTCTGAAATGTCATGGTCGCAGCACTTGCGTAGTGCTCAGGACTTCCTGAAAGTTGGTGATGAAGTAGAAGCTCAGGTATTGACACTGGATCGCGAAGAGCGTAAAATGTCGCTGGGCATGAAACAACTGAAGCCCGATCCTTGGGATAATATTGAAGAAAAATATCCTGTTGGAAGCAAGCATAAAGCAAAAGTCAGGAATTTTACTAATTTTGGTGTATTTGTTGAAATCGAGGAAGGTATCGACGGCTTGATTCACATCTCAGATCTGTCATGGACCAAGAAAGTGAAGCATCCTGCAGAGTTTACTACTGTTGGTGAGGACATCGAAGTGGTTGTGCTTGATATCGACAAAGAAAACCGTCGCTTGAGCCTTGGTCACAAGCAGCTTGAAGAGAATCCATGGGATGTGTTCGAAACCATCTTTACTGTTGATTCAATTCATGAAGGAACCATTGTTGACGTATTCGACAAAGGAGCTGTGATCGCCTTGCCTTATGGTGTTGAAGGGTTTGCTACTCCCCGTCACCTGGTGAAGGAAGATGGTAGTCAGGCCAAAGCTGATGAAAAGCTGCAATTCAAAGTGATTGAGTTTAACAAAGGTGCCAAGCGCATCATCTTGTCTCACTCACGCGTTTTCGAAGATGAAAAACGTTCTGAAGAGCAAACAGCTAAAAAGACCCAGAGCAAAAACACCAAAAAAGGTGTGAAAAAACTCAAGGATAGTCTGGAGAAAACCACTCTTGGAGATATCTCAGAATTGGCAGCATTGAAAAATCAAATGGAAGCCGATGAGAGTGATGATTCAAAAGACAAAAAAGAAGAATAGTCATATTTAAGGGGCGATAATATATGGACTTCAAAATTGATAAAATTGATGATTTCATGGTGGTGAAGGTGTTGAAAGAAAAACTAGACACCAACGTAGCACCAAATCTTAAATCGGAAATCGTTTTGCTATCCGGAAACGGAGAAAAGAACATTCTTTTGGATTTAAGTAAATGTAATTATTGCGATTCGTCAGGATTAAGTTCCATATTGGTCGCCAACCGGTTGTGTAAAAATGCTGATGGTGTGTTTGTGATTTGCGGGCTGCAGCCAGCTGTTGAAAGGCTCATTGCAGTATCGCAGCTCGACACGGTTTTGAACATCGCACCAAATACCGATGATGGTATTCAGATGATGAGAAAATCTATCGGCAAAAAATAGTAGTGCTTATGGGATTGTCTGTCACCATTCTTGGCAGTAACTCGGCACTTCCCACATCCGAACGAAATCCAACCGCCCAGGTGCTTAATGCATCCGGGCGGTTTTTTTTGATCGACTGTGGTGAAGGAACCCAAATACAGTTACGGCGAAACAGGGTGCATTTTGGGAAAATCGACCATGTTTTTATTTCACATTTGCACGGTGACCATGTTTTTGGTTTGCCCGGGCTTATTTCTTCGTACGGACTTTTGGGGCGTACCAAAGATTTGCATATTTATGCTGTAGCCGACCTGGAACGTTTACTTATTCCTCTGATCAATTATTTTAGTCGGGATTTGCCTTACAAACTCGTATTTCATAGTATTAATCCTGAGGTTTCGGAGTTGATATATGAAGATACTGCAATGGAGGTGATTACATTCCCGGTGGACCACCGGATTCCGACTGTTGGTTTCTTATTCAGGGAAAAACCCAAAGAACGAAAAATCAACAAAGAGATTTGTGATTTTTACCAGGTGCCATTGCGGGTGTTGCCTAAGCTCAAAAAGGGCGAAGATTTTCTTCGAGATAATGGCGAGTCAATTGCCAATGAGCGGTTAACATTTCCTGCTCCACCTTCCCGATCGTATGCTTTTTGTACTGATACACGGGTTAATTCTTCTATTATAGAGGTAGTTAGAGATGTAGATCTGCTTTACCACGAAGCGACCTTTTTGTCTGATCAGGAAGAGTTGGCGTTTAAAACCTTTCACAGCACAGCCAGGCAGGCTGCAGATGTGGCCAGAAAAGCCAATGCCAAGAAGTTGCTTATTGGGCACTTTTCGTCCAGATATAAAGATCTGGCGCCTTTTCTTGTTGAGGCCAGGGCTGTTTTTGAAGAAACAGAAATTGCCAGAGAGGGAGGTGTTTTTGAAGTGTGAAAATAATAGAGGAAGAGGCTGTCCAAAAGGTGAAATTGTGATGTCAGTCTGAGCTTGTTGAAGAATCTGTTCGTATGAAAAACAGATGTTTCGACTGTGTTCAACATGACACCTTTTTGATATATTGCACTTTTAGGACAGTCCCTTTGCTATTAAAATTATTGTTTTATCCTTCCTTTGAGCAACGTGAGGGAGTGTGGGGGAAACGAATAAGTAACTGTTTCTCCATTGGCCTTAATGTTTTTCAGCTGTTTTGTTTTCACATTGGTTTTTCCAAAATCGTTTTTGGCTTTAATATCAGGGCCATTAACCTCGTAAACCTCCATTTGTCCGGTGAATTCCCTTGTTTGTGCAATGATATCTGTAGTGATGGCTTCGTCTTTGTGGCGATTGACCACTGCTATCATTATTTCACCGTCTTTGTAGGTGGCCGATACGTCCAGATAAGGAACATCGGTTTGCTGGGTAGTGGTTTCACCCAGTCCCAGGTAAAATTCTTCTGTGTCGTAGGTGTCGCAATCCACAAACAAATCCAGAGAAGTACCATGCATATTGTTGGCAAATAATGCCAGCGGATAATAGATAGTTTGTTTGTACATATCTTCTTTGCTGGTGAAGATAGGTCCGATAACATTGACCAACTGGGCCATGTTGGCCATTTTTACCACATCAGCATTCCGGATGAATGCATTGAGCATACCTCCTATTACCAGAGCATCTTCAAGGTTGTAATGCTCTTCCAGTGCCCGATTCCCTACCATTTTTTCATCTGTTCGGGCGCGGTACCATACATTGTATTCGTCCCAGGCAATATAGATGGGATCTTCAGTATGGTTTCGGCGAATTGTGCGTTGCATAACCTGATCAATCATGCCTTTTACAATTTTTGTGCGTTCTTCAATTACCAAAGGGGTAGATACAAAATTGTAATAATTGTCGTCGGGGTTACCTACATAAATGTGCAAAGCGATGTAGTCGATGTAGTCTTTCAGGTTCTCAAGAATCGTCTGGTTCCATTCGTCCGGGTTGGCATCGGGGCGGTAGTTGGACGAACCGGCAGCAATTAATTTGATTTCGGGTGAAGTCAATCGCATCAATTTCCCAGCTTCGCGGGCTTTCTTGCTGTAATCTTCGGCATTAAGGTGGCCCATTTGCCAGTAGCCATCCATTTCATTTCCCAAACTCCAGTATTTGATGTTATGTGGCTCCGGATATCCGTGTTTCTTTCGTAATTCGGCATAATAAGGGCCTTCTGCTACATTGCAGTATTCAACCCATTCCTGTGCTTCCTTGATGGTTCCGGTGCCCAGGTTAACGGCAAAGTAGGGTTCTGTACCCAGCTTATTGGCATAGTCCATGAATTCGTTGGTTCCTATCTCGTTGGTTTCTAGTCGATGCCACGCCAGTTCCATGCGGTTTGGACGCTCAGGGCCTACGCCGTCCTTCCAGTTGTAATTGGATACAAAGTTACCGCCCGGATATCTTAAAATAGGTATATTGAGCCCTTTGGCGGCTTCCAGTACATCTGTTCGAAATCCGTCCTCATCGGCATGAGGGCTATCTGGATCATAGATGCCGCCATATACGCAACGTCCAAGATGCTCCACAAAGTTTCCGTAAATGTTTTCATTGACCTCACCAATGGTTCGCTCTACGTCAATTTTTATTCGTGCGTTTTGTGAATTTGCAGGAACGGCAATAGCCCCTGCGAAAAAGGTGGCCAATGCAATTTTAAATAGTTTGTTTACTTTCATGATTGAGATATTTTTTGATTCAAAATGATTTTTAACAAATTTAAGGTTCCTTTTATTGTTGATGGAGGATAATACGGTAATAGAGGTAGAGAGATGTTTTATACTTGCAATTTGGGTTAAATGTCAGCAGAGAAACAGAAAGGTAACTCTTATTAAATGACAGGAAATACCGACAATGTCATTATATTTGTACTGATTTTTAATCCCATAATTCTCAAATTAGATGCAGGAAAAAATTCTTATCCTGGACTTTGGCTCTCAATATACGCAGTTGATTGCCCGCCGTGTCCGCGAACTCAATGTTTATTGTGAAATACATCCGTTCAATCACTTTCCGGAAATAGATGATACTGTTAAGGGGGTAATTCTTTCCGGCAGCCCTTCAAGTGTCAGGGATGCCAATGCTCCGGTGCCTGATCTGAAAGGGATCAAAGGTGAAATGCCTTTGCTGGGAGTCTGCTATGGCGCTCAGTTTATGGCCCAGAATTATGGTGGTTTAGTAGAAGCTTCCGATACAAGGGAGTATGGACGTGCCAATCTGAAATTCATTGATCATGGCAGTGATTTGTTCCGTGAGATTGAAAAAGAATCACAGGTATGGATGTCTCATGGTGATACCATTATGCGGCTTCCTGACAATTTTAAGATTATTGCCAGCACAGGTGATGTGGAAGTGGCCGGATACAAGGTTGAGGGAGAGCAAACTTTTGGAATACAGTTTCATCCTGAGGTTTACCATACCACACAGGGTCTTCAGATCCTGAGCAATTTTGTGGTTGATGTTTGTGGATGTAAGCAGGATTGGACACCAGCGTCATTTGTGGAAGAGACTGTTGATGCCCTCAAAGAACAACTTGGCGAAGATAAGGTGGTTCTTGGTTTGTCAGGAGGTGTAGACAGCTCAGTGGCTGCTATGCTGTTGCACAGGGCCATTGGGACTAACCTTACCTGCATTTTTGTTGATAACGGTCTTCTTAGGAAGAACGAATATGAAAATGTGCTTGAATCTTACAAGCACATGGGATTGAATGTAATCGGAGTAGATGCGAAAGATCTCTTTCTTGGAGAACTCAATGGCGTTTCGGATCCTGAGACAAAACGAAAAATAATCGGCCGTGTCTTTATTGAGGTTTTCGATACAGAGGCTAAGAAGATTAAAGGTGTTAAGTGGTTGGCTCAGGGTACCATTTATCCGGATGTGATTGAATCGGTATCAGTGAACGGCCCTTCTGCCACTATTAAATCACATCACAATGTGGGAGGATTGCCAGAAAAAATGCACCTGAAAGTGGTTGAGCCGCTGAAATTGCTTTTTAAAGATGAGGTTCGCCGGGTGGGGCACGAAATGAAAATTTCTCCAACCATCCTTGGTCGTCATCCTTTTCCGGGCCCCGGACTGGCCATTCGAATTCTTGGGGAGATTACGCCCGAAAAGGTAGCCCTCCTTCAGGAAGTAGATCATATCTTTATCGAAGGTTTGCGCACGAATGATTTATATGATCAGGTGTGGCAGGCAGGAGCTATGTTGCTGCCAGTGCAATCGGTAGGGGTTATGGGTGATGAACGTACTTACGAGAGTGTTGTGGCTTTGCGTGCTGTAGCTTCTACCGATGGTATGACGGCCGACTGGGTTCATTTACCTTATGATTTTTTGGGACGTGTCTCCAATGAAATTATAAATCGTGTCAAAGGGGTCAATCGGGTTGTTTATGACATAAGTTCCAAACCACCTGCGACTATTGAATGGGAATAAAACTTTTTTTATGCGTTATTTTTTAACAATTGCTGCGATTTTCCTGTCGTTTTCTTCTCTCCATGCTCAATTGGATGATCCGGAGCTTGACAAAGTCAGATTGTCATGGCAACTGATTTCTACTTTTTATGTGGACAGTGTGGATACGCATCAGATGGCTGAAGAAGCGATCTCTGCGATGCTGGAAAAGCTGGATCCCCACTCAGTATATATTCCTGCCGAAGAGGTAGAGGCAATGAATGAGCCACTTGATGGTAATTTTGAAGGTATCGGAATTGAGTTTATGATCCTCAAAGATACACTGACAGTGGTAGCGACCATTCCCGGAGGGCCTTCAGAAAAAGTAGGTCTGATGGCCGGTGACCGGATTGTAGAAATTGATGGTAAGAATGTAGCAGGTATTGGCTTGTCCAATAGTGATGTTTTTGATATGCTGCGTGGCCCCAAAGGGTCGGATGTAAAGGTTAAGGTGCTTCGAAATGCTCAGCTCCTGGATTTTACTATCGAACGTGATAAAATCCCCATTTTTAGTCTGGAAGCAGCTTACCTGATGACAGAGAAAACCGGATACGTTAAAATTGCCCGATTTGCCCAAAGTACCCATCAGGAATTTGTGGATGCATTGAAAGGTTTGAAGAAAAAGGGTATAGAGCATCTGGTGCTCGACCTGAGAGGGAATGGAGGTGGATACCTGAAAGCAGCCCTTGATATTGCAGATGAATTTATTTCAGGAGAAAGCTTGTTGCTTTACACCGATGGAATGGCTATCCCCAGGTCGGAATATCATTCACGATCGGGGCAATTGTGGGAAAAAGGCAATCTTGTCGTGTTGATTGATGAAGGTTCTGCTTCTGCCAGTGAAATTGTGGCCGGAGCAGTTCAGGACTGGGACCGGGGCGTGATAATGGGGCGTCGGAGTTTTGGAAAAGGGCTGGTGCAGAGGCCCTTCTCTTTACCTGATGGAGCTGAGATCAGATTGACCATTGCTAAGTATTATACTCCCTCGGGACGAAGTATTCAGAAATCTTACAACGAAGGATCTGAAGAATACCACAAAGAAATTTATGAACGGTTTCAGCATGGGGAAATGATGCATTCAGATAGCATTCACATGCCGGATAGCTTGATATTTAGTACATTGAGGGATAAGCGCAGCGTTTTTGGAGGAGGTGGTATCATGCCTGATATTTTTATCCCCATGGATACGGCATACTATACACCTTATTACCGTGACTTAGTGGCCTCCGGCTCAGTCAACCGGGCTGTGATGGACTACCTGGACGAGTATCGGGATGAATGGATGGAGAAATTCAATTCTTTCGAGGATTTCAATAACCGCTTTGAAGTGACGGATACATTTATTGATCAGTTGACGCAGAGAGCTGCCGGGTCTGGCGTAGAATTGCAGGAAGATCAACTGGAAACATCGATGGTTTGGTTGAAACTCCAGGTGAAAGCACTTATTGCCCGTAATCTATGGTCCACAAGTGAATATTATCAGACCCTGAATCCTGCACTGCCGTTTTTTGAAACTGTACTGGATTTAATTGAAGATCAGCGACAGTATTTAAATGTTTTTAAAAATGGTAATTGATTGGCTGGAAAATCACTGGATTGAGCTGGTTGGTACGCTTTTTTCATTGTTTTACCTCTATCTTTCAGTACGTGAAAATATCTGGCTCTGGATTACAGGTCTTGTAAGTGCCCTGTTCTATATTGTTGTTTTTTACAGCGAACAGTTATATGCTGATATGGGCCTGCAGGGATATTATGTTGTTATCAGTATTTATGGATGGATTGTCTGGAAAACCGGACGTAAAAATTCGGGACGTTCTAAAATGCCGGTGACACGGACAAAGCTTAAATTAGTCTTGAAGCTTATTGGAGTATTTGTGCTGGTTTATTTTTTGATTGCAGCTGTTTTGCTTAAATTGCCGGTACTTATTGATATTCCCAGATCCAGTTTGCCTTTTTGGGATGCTTTTACCACCAGCGCAAGTATCGTGGCGACGTGGATGCTTGCCCGTAAAAAAATTGAACATTGGTTGCTTTGGGTAGTGGTGGACACCGTGAGTGCCGGAATGTATGTTTATAAAGGTTTGTACATCACTGCGCTGCTGTTTGTTGTATATACCGTTGTAGCTGTGGTAGGGTATCTGGAGTGGATGAAACAAATGCAAAAGAGGGATCAGGAAGCCCCTACTTTGGAATAGAGGCAGGGAGCCCCATCTATCAAAAAGTCATTTATGGTTTCTATTGTGGTCACAGGGCCTGAATCTACAGGAAAATCGGTTTTGACAGAATTCCTGTCTGAACATTTTAATGGAAACGGGGTTCAAGAATACGCACGCAAGTATGTCGAGGATAATGGTGGACATTATTCTTTTGATGATGTAGAGCGAATTGCCCACCATCAGGTTGAGGAATATCAACGGATGAATAGAGAAGTTGCCAGAACTCACTATGTGTTTTTTGATACTTTTCTGATCATTACAAAAGTCTGGTTTCAGGAAGTCTTTGCATGTTGTCCAAAATGGCTCCATGAAGCCATATTAGAATGCTCTGTTGACTTTGCTTTGTTATGTGTGCCTGATTTACCCTGGGAAGAGGATGGAGTAAGAGAAAACCGGGATAAAAGAGAATATCTTTTTGAATGTTATAAAAATGAACTGAATTATTACGGAATTCCGTTTGCAACGGTCCAGGGGGAAGGAGATCTGCGCATACAGAATGCTCTGGATCGACTTTCCGATAATGGTTTTCCGGTAGATTGAGCTTAAAAACGCCAGACCTATGAACTATCTTGAATATCCACGAAGACTCAAAGAGACCATTGATCAGCTATCACGTGAGGAATCTTATCAATCAGTTTGTCATCGGCATTATCCCGATCAACCGATGCCTTCATCGCGAATTTTGGGAGAAATCGTTGATCTTTTGCGTGAGATTGTTTTTCCGGGATATTTTGGTGACTCGCCCACGCGACCTTCCAGCATTAATTATTACATAGGTGTTAATGTGGAGCGATTGTATGATTTGTTGCGTCAGCAGATATATGCTGGCTTGTGTTTCGACTGTCATCATGCCGACCGAGAGGATCTGCTTTTACGGAAAGACCGTTCAGCACAGATAACACTCCGGTTTATTGAAAAGTTGCCCGTGATTCGTCATCTTCTTGCCACTGATGTGGAAGCGGCTTATTTGGGCGATCCTGCTGCGCAAAGCAGTGCAGAAGTGATTTTTTGTTATCCGGCTATCCGGGCCATAACCAACTATCGTATTGCGCACGAGCTTTTACAACTGGAGGTGCCTTTAATTCCTCGTATCATATCGGAAATGGCCCATTCCGAGACCGGTATTGATATTCATCCCCGTGCCAGAATTGGGCATCATTTCACCATTGATCACGGGACCGGGGTTGTAATTGGGGCTACTTGTATTATCGGTAATCATGTGAAAATATATCAAGGCGTAACGCTGGGGGCCAAAAGTTTTCCGTTAGATGAGGAAGGAAATCCCATCAAAGGGATTGAACGCCATCCTATTGTTGAAGATAATGTTATTATTTATGCGCAGGCTACCATTTTGGGACGTGTAACTGTAGGCTCCAATTCTGTTATTGGAGGTAATGTTTGGTTGACTACTTCGGTGCCACCAGATAGTAAGATAATTCAGGAGAAGTACCGGCATTCCGGATTTTTGTGGGGAGATGGAATCTGATTTGTCATTTAAATGAATCCTTTTGCCATACGTTGAATTGGTTTTACCAAAAAGAGAGATCCAGTTTGGGATAAATTGACGAGAATTGATTAAACTTCGGAACTTAAAAGTTTTGAAAAATATTTAATTTTTTATCTTTGTAAAAACCAATGACGGATACAAAAATGGGTTTTAATCTCGAAGAGTGGTATGCACATAAGCTTCAGGGTGAAGTTATTTTGAAATATGCTGGAAGTATTTCCCCCGAGATGATTACCCATGCACTTGAAACCATTGAAGACAGTCCGCTACTCAAAAAAGAACGATTGCAGACCCGTAAAAAAGTCTACAATGTTTTTGTGGAATGTATGCAAAACCTCTATCATCATGTTGATGCTCCTCCCGCCGGTCTCTCGGTTGGTGGATCTCCCAATTTTGGAATTGCCGCGCTTGTTCATGATGGCTCTTTTTACAGGGTCACAACTGGTAATTTTATTCTCAGAGATAAGGTGAATTTTATTAAAGACCGTATTGAGCAGCTTAATTCCCTCTCTGATGAGGAGGTGAAAATGCTTTATCGTGATATATTAGGCAATGAAGCCATTTCCGAAAAAGGAGGCGGTGGACTTGGAATGCTCGATATTGTGCGGAAGACCGGTAATAAATTAGAATATTTTTTGTATCCTTACGATGGAGAACACGTGTTCTTCTCTTTAGATGTATATATAAGTTAATAAGATATAATTGCCATTATGGAAACAATTATTCGTGAAGACACTCCTAAAACCCCTTATGTTAAGCTTGATGGGGAAAAGGGCCTTGTTGAAATAAAGGGGCGGTCAATTCCCGAAAATTCTGTGGAGTTTTACAAGCCTCTTATTGATTGGATTGATGAATATGGGGGAGAACCACAAGATAATACCATTATCAATATTCAATTGGAATATTTTAATACCAGTTCCTCCAAATGCATTCTGGACATCTTTAAAAAGTTGGAGCTTTTATTTAAAAAAGGATTTAAAGTTCAGGTAAATTGGTATTACGAAGAAGACGATGAAGATATGTTTGAGGCGGGAGAAGATTATCAGTCTATAATAAATCTTCCTTTCAAGATGATTGAAATGGAAGAGTAAGTTTTTCGGGAGAAATAATTGCTAAAAATAAAGAAGGTAACCTTTCCGGGTTACCTTTTATTTTTTGAGAGCTTTCTTGCTTCGACTAAGTATTTTATGCAGGGTTTTACTATAAAGAAGAATAAAAAGGATGGTGTTCATACTCCACAGAACAATGATATTCATCCATAAAGTATCTATTTTTACCTTTCCTGCTTTTTTGAAAGGTGCCAAAAAGTGGGCCTTCAAATAATTGTGTTCCGGCTCTTTGTATATGGCATCAAATTTCTGAATGAACTCTCCCTGATGCTGAATGATTCGTTTGGAAAAGAAATCATCAGTACCTCTTACAAAGCGTTCCAGTCCTTCATTGTGATGATGATTCCGAAGTTGTGTTAAATAGTCACTACCTTGTTTCGAATGTTGTTGAATTAAACTCCTGCGATGATCCTCCTGCCTTCTGTCGGCCGCATTGTATAGACCGATATAGAATTTCTTTATTTCCGAAGTAAATTTCTCGAGCTCCTTTTGCTGTTCCTCAAAGGTTGTTAATTCAGCTAGATCAGGAGCTTTGATGTTTTTTTTAAGGGGCAATTCAGCTGCAATCTTTTGGCTTTCATTTTGTAAAATTGCTTTTATTTCCTGTTGTTCCTTATCATCCGTGCTGTTTTTTAATCTGGTCAGTTCATTCAGAAATTCAGGAACCCAATAATCTTTATGGAAACTGGCCTTACTTTTAAGTTTCTCATAGAGATAAAACTCTTTTTGATAATCGTTGTTTTTGAACTGGTTCACCGCCAGAGCTTCAAAAGCCCAACGGGCGGTAATAAACTCTCCGTACCACGGGATGTCGGAAACAGACGAAAGATGTGGATTGAGGCGGTCATAAGAGACAAACACCCCGCTGAGAATCAGTTGAGGGATAATCAGAAAAGGAATGAGGATATAGATGTTGACTGTTTTCTTTAAGGTGTCGGAGATGATCAAGCCCAATAGATTGGCAAAAATGGCCGAGGTGAAAAGTACCAGCCAGTAGGGGATAAACATATTCTGGATTTGAAGAATATTGTTGCCAATCAAGGTAAAGAGGGCTGTCTGTATGGCTGAAAGGATCCCCAGGAGGGCCACTTTGGATAGTAAATAGCTGAAACGGCTAAGGTTTAAAAACGCTTCACGTTTCAGTATTTTTTTATCGTTAATGATCTCTTCTGCACTTACTGTTAATCCTATGAAAATAGATATTATGACAGAGATGATAATATAGATAACGAGGTTTGGATTTTTGTACAGGAGATATGCAGGGCCTTCATGGATTTCCGGCTGAAAAAAGAATAGCAGGCTGGCCAGAATCAATGCCAATAGGGGCATCTCAAAAAGATTGATTAAAACATATTGACGATTGGCCAGTTTGGACTTTAGGTCACGCATGAAAAACACTCCGAATTGCCTGGCACGGTTAGGAATCCGAAGGTCGACTTCGGGTAGTGGGATTCTTTTTTCCTGCCGCTTTTTGGAGGATGGATGATTTCGTTTAAACACCTGAAACCACTCATTGGGGGATGTACGTCTTACAGTAGTAGGAGTCCCATATTCGTCCAATACCTGTGCGTTGATGATGCTCAGTATCTGCTCCGGATTGACATTACCACAGACAGGACACTCACTTTCGTCTTTATTGGCATGATTGACGCATGACTTGAAATAATTGATCGCTTCAACGGGATCTCCGTTGTAAATCAAATATCCTCCGGTGTCGAGTACAAGAAGCTGATTGAACATCTTGTATATTTCTGAAGATGGCTGGTGGATGACTACATAGATCAGCTTTCCCTTTACAGCCAAATCTTTCAGCAAGTCCATGATGTTCTCTGAATCCCGTGAGGAGAGACCTGAGGTGGGTTCATCCAGAAATAACACAGCGGGTTCGCGAATAAGCTCTAATGCAATGTTTAAGCGTTTTCTTTGCCCTCCGCTAATTTTTTTATTCATGGGAGAGCCAACCTTCATATTCCGAATTTCATATAGCCCCAGAGATTTTAGTAAAGAGTTTACTTTTTCGGAAATCTCAAAATTGGTCAAATGGTCAAAACACAGTTTGGTGTTATAGTAGAGGTTTTGATATACCGATAAATCTTCGATCAGAAGGTCGTCCTGTGCCACATAACCAATCAGTCCTTTTACCTTTTCAGGAAACAAGTGCAGATCCACTCCATTCAGGAGTATTTCTCCCGATGAAGGGAGGTATATGCCTGTCAATACATTAATTAGTGTGCTTTTTCCGGCGCCCGAGTCTCCCACAATTCCAACCAGCTGCCCCGAATGGCTGGTAAAACTCATGGGGTGCAGTCCGGCATTTCTCTTTTTGTCAAAGCTGAAAGAAATGTCTCTGACATCAAAAATGAGGGGTGATTTATTGGCGCTGTAATTGAAGTGTGTTGCAATGTCACTGAAGGTGACAGGTGTCCCATGCTTGTAGCGTATGGAACCTCCAGGCCTGAGAAA
>DHQK01000250.1:21288-21618 GCA_002411085.1 Marinilabilia sp. UBA5340
ACATCAAAAATGAGGGGTGATTTATTGGCGCTGTAATTGAAGTGTGTTGCAATGTCACTGAAGGTGACAGGTGTACCATGCTTGTAGCGTATGGAACCTCCAGGCCTGAGAAATTGAATGTGATGCGGTATAAGTACCTGCCCATTTATGGTGACCTCCGTGCTTTCATTGACTTTGATAAGCACTAATGATACGGAGTTGATGTTTAATACAAAGATTTCTGTGTTCAGGAATTCCCGGAAAATGTATCTGTCCTCCTGCTTACGGGCTTTGTTTTTCCCGATGGTAAGGAGTTCCGGAACTGGTTCGGGACGATGGGTAGTGATGAAT
>DHQK01000250.1:21880-22925 GCA_002411085.1 Marinilabilia sp. UBA5340
TCATATTCCATTTCAGAAATACCCCTGATTCCGGAATTCAGAAACTCCAGTAACTGAATAATTACAACCACTTTCTGGTAATGGGTAAGTTCTTCGTTAATGGCGGTGGCTATCCGCAGTACTTTTACCGAACTAGCTGCATAAAGTTTTGGAATTCGAGTTTTTTCTTTTATTTTTTTTTGATAACTGTTGCGGTGAGCATCAAAAAGTTGAAGGTATTCTTCTATGAGTTGCTGATTAAGATGCAGGGATAAATAATTTCGCACGATCTCCCGTCTTGAAGCTGCATCCTGATCAGGAGCAGCCACCAAAGCGAAAAGTTGCATAAGTGCTTTTAAAATACCTTCACTCATGGTATTTTCAGGTTACAAAGGGGCTGGATGAGAATTATTGAGCATTCTTAAAGCCAATCAACACCAGTGCCATTCCTGAATCTCCGCTTCCTGGCATTAATCCTGCTTCAATGATACATTCCATGTTACCTTCCATCTTGAAATCCCAGGATGAGGAGTAGTTTTGCTGAGTGCTGGAAAACAAAAGATTATTGTTTGTATCATATACAGAAAACCATATTTTTTTATCTGTTGGAGAGCAGGTGGCGATTCTGTAGATGTTGCCTTCGAACAGTGTTGTTCTAAATTCAGCTACTTCTGATCCGGTCAAAAGCGCTTTCATTGGCTGACTATTGTGTACAAAACCTTTCTGGACGGTCAGAAAGCATTCTGAATAAACTTTTTCGGTTGCTTGTGAATTTGTTCCTGCTGCGACTCCCAGCGTAAAAATTGCAACGAAAAGAATTGTTATGATTCTACTTGATTTCATGAAAAAAATCTTAGATGAATGATGGCCCTGTTTAGTCTTTATCCAAAGTTATTTAAAAATTCAGAAACTTCTGAATTTTATTCAGAAATAATTTTGGTAAAATAGATATTATCAGTTGCGGTTGTTCAGAAATGCTTGTGCGGAAATGGATAATATTTTACGCAAATTCATTTATAAGGTTTCAGCATATTTCATTTTTACGCAATGGTTTTCACTTTTTTCA
>DHQK01000250.1:23134-36360 GCA_002411085.1 Marinilabilia sp. UBA5340
CCCGGCTGTCGGGGAACAAAATCTCTGAAATTACGAGTGGACTCACCTTTGGTTCTGAAACTAAAAGGAAGTTCTCCTTCCGGAACCCGGGGCATTATTGAGAGTCTTATTTGTAATGTATTGAAAACCAGGTTGTCGTTACGGATACGCAATCCTCCGCCAAAGCTAAAATAGGGTGTGTGTTGAAAAAGAGCGTGCCTGCTGGTTTCTTTGAGAAAAGCAGTATCAAAGAAGGTGAAAAAAGCGAATTTAAATCCAAGTGGTTCAAGCGGGGTAAAAAAGACCTGTTCTGTTTTTAAGACGGCTTTTTGTGAACCTCTGATCAGATTGTTGTAGTCAAACCGGTGGAGGCCATTGACATCTTCGTCAATGAAAAGGTATTCACCGTCTTTGCGGTTAATGCCGGCTACGTATTGTAATTCGAAGAAACTTCTCATTTTGCTCTGCCCCATGTCCATCAGTGGAGTGATATATTCTCCCGATAATTTGATGACACCTTGCTTCGCTGTTCCTTCCTGAAAATAGGATCCAATGTCTCCGCTAAAGAACAGATATCCTTTCGAGGGAATTAGTGCGCGTCCGGAACTGTAATGAAAAGAGAGAAAATGTCTTGGGTTATCCGAATTGTGATGGTATCCGTAAGACAAACTTGCCAGCATTCCATAAGGTACATCCTCTGTGCGTCCGAAAGAATATATCAGATTGTTTTTGTAATAGCCTCGTCTGGAAAATGCCAGTCCTCCGTAATAATATTGGCCGGGTGAGAGAATATCCGGAGTGATTTTTTCTGAAAAAAGGTCAATTTCCAGATAGCGGGCCAGTAAGTAGATGTTCGATCGTAAGGGAGTTCCCGGGTCATTAACCTGAAAAGATCGTCCCAGCCAAAAATTGTTTCGGCGGTAATCAAGTGGTGGATCCCAGTTTACGGCCGGATTTTCCTGGATTTCCCGGTTGGTAAAGGATCGGTTAAAAGATATTTCACCTGCATATTTAATTTCAGGAAGCAGGAAGTCCTTTTTCAAATGCCCTCCAATCATTTCAAGATTGGGAATGTGGGAATAATCTATCTCGAAATTCAGATACTCTCCCAAAATATTTTCTGCACCGAATGTTTCTCTAAAACCCCAGGTCGACATATTCAGGGAGGGGGTAACAAGCGTGTGTTCCAGTGAAAATCCCCTGCCAAACAGGTTTTTATTCATGAGCGTGAAGCTTGGATTTTGATCCGTTAGCCCCAGAGAAACTGCATGTGGGTATCGGTCTTGAATATATATGCTGATATTTACAGCATCTTCTGTATTTGGGTGGGGCCAAACCACAATCCGTACATCATTGATAAAGGAGAAAGCCCTGAGAAGACGCTCACTGTCACTTACGTCAATTGCTGACAAAGGCTGATTTTCACTGAACGTAATGGTTTTCATAATAACTGACGAAGCAGTTTCAAATCTGAGTCTGTTGCCTAGCCGTGCAAGCCAGGATTTAGCCACTGATGCAGTGTCTTCTACGGATCCTCCAAAAGGTTCGATATGCCGGATGTCAATACTATGGATTTGGGAACCATTATATTTTGATAAATCCGGGGTGTGCGCTGATTTTTCGGATTTATTAATGCTGCTTGTTACCAACCATTCATGTAGCTTGCGGGAGAATAAATTTCTATCAGAGTAATCTTTTAGGATGCCTTCAATGGTTTTGCCCTGTAATGGCTGGGTTTTACTTCCGGGACTGATGAATTGTATCGTTGTGTCGTTGCGTATGATGACAGTGGTGTCAGAAACCTGGGATTGGAGTTTGCTTCCGAAAATTAAAAAAATCAGTAAAAGCAACCGGAGCCAAAGAATGGGATTAGTAGTAAGTCTGGCGGTTTCTGAATATTTATGATGAATGAATATATTATAATGCATAGTTTTTTTCGCAGGTTGAAACGAGCATTTAATGGCATTTTACCCAATTCTTACAAATCTTGTTCCGTATTGTATATTGGAAAAGTTTTGCCTTGCTGGCATTGCTTTACCGGAAAAAATGTTTTCGGAAGCATAACTTTAAACGACTTTTTCTGGAAATGAGTAGATGCTCTGTTTTCTGGCTTACTAAAATAACGATTTTCAATGACAATGTGCGGTTTTTTAATGATGGACAGTAGAGGTGATCCTTTTTTTCTGAAATTTTGACGTTTAAATTGCTGGTTGTCTGTCAATTTGTCTTAAAAGTGGATGTGGCAGGAACCTTGAAGTAAGGCTTTTAAAACAAGATTTTTCTTTCTCCAAATAGTTGGATGATTGTTTTTAACGAATAAAATTTTAATTGAAAACAAGAAAAATATTTTTGTGAAAATTCTCCAGATTTCATAAAAAGGAGAAGCACAAGTTAAAAATACAGTTTTATGAATTTGAATCAATTTACTATAAAGGCCCAGGAGGCCATTCAGCAGGCTTTCCAAATTGCTGAGGGATATCAGCATCAGGCTATTGAAAACGGGCATTTATTAAAAGGTGTCCTCGACGCTGAAGAGAATATTACCCGTTTCCTTTTCAATAAAATGGGAGTAGGACAGGTGATGCCTGTTCTGGACAAAATGATTGAGTCCTACCCAAAAGTCAGTGGAGGAGAGCCCTACTTAAGTCGGGAGGCTAATGCATCTCTGCAAAAGGCCGTCGCTTTCTCAAAAGAAATGGGAGACCAGTTTGCCAGTATTGAGCATGTTTTGATGGGTATTTTTAAAAGTGGCGATCAGGTGTCTAAAATGCTCAAAGATGCCGGAATGACAGAGAAAGGACTAAAGCAGGCCATTGAGGATTTGCGGAAAGGCAGTAGGGTGGATAGCCAGTCAGCTGAAGATGCATTTAACGCACTGGGAAGATTTGCCATTGATTTGAATGAACAGGCCCGAACCGGGAAACTGGATCCGGTAATCGGGCGGGATGATGAGATTCGGCGTATTTTGCAGATTCTCTCACGCCGTACTAAAAATAATCCTATTCTGATTGGTGAGCCGGGAGTAGGTAAAACGGCCATTGCTGAAGGTTTGGCTCATCGGATTATCAATGGGGATGTGCCCGAAAATTTGAAGAGTAAACGGATTTTTTCTTTGGACATGGGGGCGCTGGTTGCCGGAGCTAAATATAAAGGAGAGTTTGAAGAGCGACTTAAAGCAGTGGTCAAAGAGGTGGTCAGCAGTAATGGTGAAATCGTGCTTTTTATTGATGAGATTCATACCCTGGTAGGTGCCGGAAAGAGTGAAGGAGCCATGGATGCTGCCAATATCTTGAAGCCTGCGCTGGCCCGAGGGGAGTTGAGGGCTATCGGAGCCACGACGCTTGGCGAGTATCAGAAATATTTTGAAAAGGATAAAGCGTTGGAGCGTCGTTTCCAGATCGTTATGGTGGATGAACCCGATCTGGCTTCCGCTATTTCAATTCTTCGGGGGCTGAAAGAGCGCTATGAGACGCATCACAAAGTAAGGATCAGGGATGAAGCCATAATCTCCGCTGCTGAATTATCAAAGCGGTATATTTCTGACAGGTTCTTGCCTGATAAGGCCATTGACCTGATTGATGAAGCTGCTTCCAAATTGCGGTTGGAAATGAACTCTGTGCCGGAAGAGATTGATGAAATTGAGCGGCGGATTAAACAGCTGGAAATTGAGCGGGAAGCTATCCGTCGTGAAGGAGATAAGAAAAAAGTGGGAGAGCTGAGTGAGGATATTTCCAATCTGAAAGAAGAGCGAAATGGACTTCGTGCCCGTTGGGAAGAGGAAAAGAGTATTATTGAGCAGATTCAGAAAAACAAAGAAGCGATAGAGCAATACAAGTTTGAAGCTGACCGTGCTGAACGCGAAGGCCTTTATGAAAAAGTAGCGGAGCTGCGTTATGGAAGAATTAAAGAAGCCAATGAAGCCATTGAGAAACTACAGAGGCAGTTAGCTGAGCGTCAGTCGGAAAGTGTCATGATCAAAGAGGAGGTCGATGCTGAGGATGTGGCCCAGATTGTTAGCCGTTGGACCGGTATTCCAGTGACCCGCATGTTGCAGAGTGAACGTCAGAAATTATTGAACCTGGAAGATCAATTGCATAAACGTGTGATTGGTCAGGATGAAGCTATCACTGCTGTGGCCGATGCTGTTCGACGCAGTCGTGCAGGTCTGCAGGATGCCAGGCGTCCCATTGGTTCTTTTATTTTCCTGGGAACTACCGGCGTGGGGAAAACCGAATTGGCCAGAGCGCTTGCCGAATTTATGTTTGATGATGAAGACTTGATGACCCGTATTGATATGTCGGAGTATCAGGAACGTCATTCTGTGTCCAGGTTGATCGGGGCTCCTCCGGGATATGTTGGCTACGATGAGGGGGGACAGCTTACAGAGGCAGTCAGGAGAAAACCTTATTCGGTAATATTACTTGATGAAATAGAAAAAGCGCATCCCGATGTGTTCAATATCCTGCTTCAGGTGTTAGATGATGGAAGGTTGACAGACAATAAAGGACGTCACGCCGATTTTAAAAATACCATCATTATCATGACTTCCAATGTGGGGTCACATCTCATTCAAAAGAATTTTGAAGAGGCCGGGATTGAAGGTTTTTCTGAAGAAGTGGCGGAGAAAACCCGTCAGGAGGTTATGTCTTTGCTTAAACAGACCATCAGACCCGAATTTCTGAATCGGATAGATGATATTATTACTTTTTCTCCTCTGACCAAAGAGGAAATCAGGGAAATTGTGAAGTTGCAATTCCATCAAGTAGCCCGGCTGTTGAAGGCTCAGGATGTCTCTATTGATATCACCGATGGGGCTACAGATCATCTGGCCAATGTGGGGTTTGATCCATTGTTTGGTGCCAGACCTATAAAGCGGGCTTTGCAGAAATTTGTCCTGAATGATTTATCTAAAAAACTACTTGCAGATGAGGTAGATAAGGAGCAACCAATTCTCGTCGATTTTGATGGCAATCGCTTGATCTTTAAAAATTAATTCAAATAGATCATTGCTTTGCTTGTTTTGGGATGAGTCAAAAATAAAAGAAAGCTGCCTTCGAAAGATGAACTTCTTTCACGAGGCAGCTTTTTAAATTTTTTAGCAAGTGCATGATTGTTGTTGTCTGCCTGATCTTTTATTTGAAATCAAATACCTTGTCCAGTTTCATTAAAGACAGCAGATCCATTACCTCTTTATTGACATTGATGAGGAAAAAATTTCCGTTGTTTTGGCGCGCAGTTTTCAAGGCGGAAATCAGGACACCAATTCCGGTACTGTCAATAAATTTAATATTCTGAAGATCCAATACAAAATCAGTATCGGGATCAGTGATGTTTTTGTTTAGTTGTTCCTTAACACCGGCTGCAATGGTAGCATTCAATCTGTCGGTTTCGGTAAGGGTGCCTACAATCTTATTGTTTTCCCGGTTTACTTTAAGTAGTGTATCCATTATCTGTTTATTTCAGTATTAAGTTCCTCTTCCGCCTTTTGTAAGACCTCTTTAAATTTTTCAATGATGGCCGATGCAGTCTTGGGGGAGGAGTTATCCTTCACCCAGTTTTGACGCTCTTTATCGTATCCCTGAAGGTTTTTTTCCAGGTTTTCAGCATCCTTTAATTCTTTTTCGGAGGCATTGCTTTTCTCTCTGGTTGTCCTTACAAATATATCTTTCGCAATCAGTTCCAGGTTTTTCAATTCCCTGTTACCCAGATCTTCCATTCCCATGGATATTACGGATGATTTGGCTTTGTGGGCAATGGCTGCAACAGATAGCCAGTCGCCTTCCTTGAAACTATTGTCCAATCCTTCGGTAAACTCGGGAATCTGCTCAAGGAAAATGGTAATCAGTTCTTCGATAATGCTTTCATCACCTTGTGCTATGCTTTGCAGATAGCTGAGATTGATGCATTCGTATTGATTGGACATATTCAGTATTTTACTAGTTCATAGGTTTTGAATACCACAAATTTAATAAAAATGGTATCATAAATAAAAGTCTTGATAAATATTATATCTCAACTTCTTCCTAATATAACGTAAAATTACAAATAATTGTCATTCTTTAATCCACTTTTTTTGGCTTAAATTTGTTTTTCGGAAATATTTTTCTGCTTCAGAAACGAATTTTGTTAAGCACTTATTAAAAAAATCAATACGATGCAAAAAACAGCTTTGAATGATATTCACAGACAATTGAGAGCAAAAATGGTTCCTTTTGCCGGGTTTGATATGCCGGTGGAATATTCTGGCATAAAAACAGAACACATGGCCGTTAGAGAAGCTGCCGGTATTTTTGATGTTTCACACATGGGAGAGTTTTGGGTGAAGGGCCCCGGAGCCTGCAAGCTTATCCAGGCAGTAACCAGTAATGATGTGGCAGGGCTGCCGGTAGGAAAAGCCCAATATTCCTGTCTTCCCAATGATCAAGGGGGGATTGTTGATGATCTGATTGTATATCATTACGAAGAAGAAAAATATATGTTGGTGGTGAATGCTTCCAATATTGAAAAGGACTGGAACTGGATTAATAAGCACAATTCCTTTGGTGCCGAACTTGAAAATGCCAGCGATAACATTTCTTTAATAGCTGTTCAGGGGCCCGGAGCTCAATCTATCCTTCAGAAATTAACAGATGTGGATTTGTCGGCAGTACCTTACTATGCTTTCACCAATGGTAAAATGGCTAAGGCCGCGCAGGTGATTATTTCAAATACCGGTTATACAGGGTCAGGTGGTTTTGAATTGTATGTCTATAATGAAGATGCCCCGGAGCTTTGGAATGCGATAATGGAAACCGGAAAAGAGGAAGGATTGCTACCCGCTGGTTTGGGTGCCAGGGATACACTCCGGCTGGAAGCAGGCCTTGCACTTTATGGAAATGATCTGGATGACACCACTTCGCCTGTAGAGGCCGGGCTGGGGTGGATTACCAAATTGGTGGACGGGAATGATTTTACTTCACGAAGTCTGTTTGAGAAACAAAAGGAAGAAGGCGTTGAAAAAAGGCTTAAAGGTTTTGTGTTAGAGGAACGCGGGATTCCCCGGAAAGGCTATGAAGTAGTGGATGCTGAAGGACAGATAATCGGAGAAGTTACCTCAGGAACCATGTCCCCCATGCTGAAAAAGGGTATTGGAATGGGATATCTGAAAAAGGGTTTTTGGAAGCCGGGAACCGAAATTTTTATCCGAATTCGAAAGAAGGACCTAAAAGCAACTATTGTGAAGCCTCCTTTTGTGTCTTTATAAATAGCCGGTTTTTTTCGATTGTATTGAGTTTGCAAAAAAATATGACAAACAGATGAATAAAAAATCATAAATCATTAACTTTGAACCGTGATAAAAATCATCTCTTGTATCAATATCTTACATAAAAAGCAAGTCTGACTTATCATTTCTAAGGAATTACAACTTCTTTGCTTGTAATTCATTTTAAGATTGTAACATTATTGTATATTCTCATTAATATAAAAACTTACTGGTGATGAAGAAACACAACTTTTATGCTGGGCCATCGATTTTGCCTGAATACACCATCAAAAACACAGCGGATGCTGTCTTGAATTTTGCAGGAACCGGCCTGTCTGTTATGGAAGTTTCGCACCGCGGAAAAGAGTTTGTTGCTGTGATGGATGAGGCACAGGCCCTTTTTAAAGAGCTGCTCAATATTCCCGATAATTACGAAGTACTTTTTCTGGGCGGAGGAGCCAGTACCCAGTTTTGCATGGTTCCCTACAATCTGATGAAGAAAAAGGCAGCTTATCTTAATACCGGAGCATGGGCTGCTAAGGCTCAAAAAGAGGCCGGATTTTTTGGTGAAGTAGTGGAAGTTGCTTCTTCCAAAGATGCCAATTACAATTATATTCCAAAAGGTTACGAAATACCTGCTGATGCTGACTATTTTCATATCACTACCAATAATACTATTTACGGAACCGAGATCAAGGAAGATCTGGATGTAAATGTTCCTTTGGTGGCCGATATGTCTTCTGATATCTTTTCTCGTCCCATAGATGTGTCTAAGTATGCAGTAATTTATGGCGGAGCACAGAAAAACCTGGCTCCTGCAGGGGTCACTTTTGTTATTGTAAAGAAAGATATTTTGGGCCAAACAGGTCGTGCTATTCCTACCATGCTGGATTATCGTACCCATGCTGACAAAGGATCTATGTTCAATACACCTCCTGTGTTGCCTGTATTTGCTGCATTGCAAACACTAAAATGGCTGAAAGAACAAGGTGGTATTGCTGCCATGCAGAAGAAAAATGAGGAAAAAGCAGCTGTTCTTTACGATGAGATTGATCGCAATAAATTATTCAAAGGTACCGCCAGAAAAGAAGACCGTTCTCTGATGAATATTTGCTTTGTGATGAATGAGGAATATGCCGAGTTGGAGAAAGAATTTCTTGATTTTGCCACAGAGAGGGGAATGATTGGCATCAAAGGTCACCGTAGTGTGGGTGGTTTCAGAGCATCTACCTACAATGCGTTGCCCCTCGAAAGTGTGAAGGCTCTGGTGGAAACTATGCAGGAATTTGAAAAGAAACACTAATTTAAAACCACATCAAAGGGCCTTTGAGGGCCCTTTGTTTGTTTAAAAACTTGGACAATTATGAAGAAAATTCTTGTTGCAACAGAAAAGCCTTTTGCTCCTGCTGCCGTAGCTCAAATTAAGGAGATTATTGAAGCAGCTGGTTATACGATGGCTTTACTCGAAAAATATTCTTCTGCTGACGAACTGAAATCAGCTGCTGCTGATGCTCATGCAATGATTGTGCGTTCGGATAAAGTGACTGCTGATGTAGTTGAGGCCGCCAAAGAGCTTCAGATTGTGGTAAGAGCCGGTGCCGGTTACGATAACCTGGATCTGGAGGCCTGCTCTGCCAGCAACGTTGTTGCAATGAATACACCGGGACAAAATTCTAATGCGGTGGCCGAATTGGCTTTCGGGATGATGGTTTTTCAGGCCCGGAATCATTACAACGGGACAGCCGGAACCGAACTTCGTGGCAAAAAACTGGGTATTCATGCCTATGGAAATGTAGGCGTTTATGTGGCTAAAATTGCCAAGGGCTTTGGAATGGAAGTATTTGCTTTTGACCCTTTTGTGGATGAAGCAAAAATAAAGGCTGATGGTATTACCCCGCTTTCCTCTGTTGAGGAGTTGTATTCCACGTGCCAGTATGTGTCTTTGCATATTCCGGCCAATGATAAAACCAAAAAATCTATCAATGCCGATCTGCTGGACAAGATGCCGGAAGGTGCCGTGCTGGTAAATACAGCCCGCAAGGAAGTGATTGACGAGGAGGGTGTGGTAGCCCTGATGGAAAAACGTTCTGATTTTGCATATCTCTCTGATATTGCTCCTGATAATAAGGATGTTTTTGAAGAGAAATTTGCCGGGCGTTTCTTTTTTACTCCCAAGAAAATGGGCGCACAAACATCAGAAGCAAATATCAATGCCGGAGTTGCTGCAGCCAATCAGATAATCAAATTCTTTAAAAATGGAGACGAAACATTCCGCGTGAATAAATAGACATCCATTGATACGCCTATAACTTGAATGCCCGAAAATGTCTTTTTGAGATGTTTTCGGGTTTTGTTGTCTTTACACCACAAAAAACCCGGGTTTTCATTTCTCCAAAACGGGAATTTTTTATTACTTAATGGTCTGAATTTTTTGCTTGTTTTATTCATACAATAAAGCAGGTTCGCTTTTAACCATTTCTAAATCATTAAATATGGCAATAGTAAAACCATTTAAGGGGCTTCGTCCTCCCGGGAATATTGCGGCAGGACTTTCGTGTCTGCCCTATGATGTGATGAACACTCAGGAAGCTGCAAAAATGGCCGAAGGAAAAGATTACTCATTGTTGCATATTACCCGTGCGGAGATTGATTGTGAGCAGGATGTGGATGTGCATTCCGATGAGGTTTACAAAAAATCGGCTGCAAACTTTGAACAGTTTAAAGAAAAGGGCTGGCTGGTTCATGATGAGGAGCCTCGCTTCTATATTTACGCCCAGACGATGAATGGACGCACCCAGTATGGAATCGTTGGGTGTGCTTCCTGTTCCGATTATCAGGAGGGTGTGATAAAAAAACATGAATTAACGCGACCAGACAAAGAAGAGGATCGAATGGTGCATATACGCACCAATGATGCCAATCTGGAGCCTGTGTTTTTTAGCTATAAGGCTGTCCCCGAAATTGATGCTATTGTCAATGCTATTGTGACGAATCAGGAGCCCGAATATGATTTTACGGCTGAGGATGATGGTTTCGGTCATCATTTCTGGGTAGTTTGGGATAAGGAAACAAACACTCAATTGGAAAAGTTATTCGACGAAAAAGTTCCCTGTACTTATGTGGCAGACGGGCATCACCGTACTGCGGCTGCTGCGAGGGTGGGGCTGGAGCGAAAAGCAGCCAATCCCAATCATACCGGAGACGAAGAGTACAATTTCTTTATGGCAGTTCACTTTCCGGATAATCAGTTGGAAATCATCGATTACAACCGCTTGGTAAAAGATCTGAATGGGATGTCGGAAGATGCTTTTATTCAAAAACTCAGTGAATCTTTTGATGTGAAAGAGATCGGTGAAGAGGTTTTTAAGCCCTCCGCACTGCATGAATTCAGTATGTATCTGGACGGGAAGTGGTATCAGTTGCGAGCCAAAGAAGGTACATACAATGACCAGGATCCTATTGGTGTGCTGGATGTGACGATTCTTTCCGGACAGGTTTTGGATAGGTTGCTTGATATAAAAGATTTACGAACTTCAACACGCATCGATTTTGTGGGAGGAATCAGGGGGCTTGAAGCGCTGAAGCAACGAGTGGATTCCGGGGAAATGAAGGTGGCTTTTGCCTTGTATCCTGTTTCCATGCAACAATTGATTGATATTGCGGATACCGGTAATATTATGCCCCCAAAAACTACCTGGTTTGAACCCAAACTGAGGTCAGGATTGGTGATTCATGAATTATAAAAAGAAAAATATTTTTTTCCCGGTGCGGTTTTGTTGGTAACTTGCCATCCATTTCCGACCGGGAATTTTAGTGTGATTTTTTGATGAACGAACCAGGCTAGCGAAAACGAAAGAAATTATGTCATCAGTAATTCGGAATCTTGAAGAAATAAGGGGTCGGTTGCCCGAAAATGTTACACTTGTGGCGGTATCCAAAACCAAGCCCAATGAAATGATACTGGAAGCTTATGGGGCCGGGCAACGGATTTTTGGTGAAAACAAAGTGCAGGAGTTGACAGACAAGGCAGAAGCCTTGCCAGGGGATATAGAGTGGCACATGATCGGCCACTTGCAACGAAATAAGGTGAAATATATCGCACCTTTTGTGTCCCTGATTCACGGGGTGGACAGCCTTCGTTTGCTTCGGGCCATTAACAAGGAGGGCGTCAAGAACGACCGGGTGATTCCCTGTTTGCTTCAAATGCATATAGCCAGCGAGGAGACCAAGTTTGGTCTGGACGAGACTGAATTGAACGAACTTTTGGAAAGTCCGGATTATAAAAGCTTTTTAAATGTGGAAATTCGAGGGTTGATGGGAATGGCTACCTTCACCAATGACGAAACCATTGTGGCCAAAGAATTTCGGTCATTAAAAAATATATTTGACAGGGTACGCAACGAATACTTTAAGAATGACTCTTCGTTTAGTGTTTTAAGTATGGGTATGTCAGGTGATTACCAGTTGGCCATAGCAGAAGGGAGTAATATGGTACGTGTCGGAAGCTCTATTTTCGGAGAGCGAAATTATCAGTAATCAGGCCTTTTGGGTTGGGACTTTTCTGCTTTTGATTATATTTGTTAATGGAATTTTGAATTTATATAGAAGGAAATTTTTGAGAACATGGCAAATTTAGAGACCACCTATTTGGGGTTGAAATTGAAAAACCCCGTTGTTGTTAGTAGTTCGGGATTAACCAATAGTGTAGAACAGATTAAAAAGCATGCTGCTGCCGGAGCCGGGGCAGTGGTTTTAAAGTCTCTTTTCGAAGAGCAGATCAATCATGAAATTAACAATGAAGTTGATGGTGGTCAGGGGTTCGATTATCCCGAGGCAATGGATTATGTTCGGGAGTATACCCGTGACAATTCTGTAGCTTCATACCTTAATTTGATAAAGGAAGCCAAGGCAGCCGTGGATATCCCCATTATTGCCAGTATCAACTGTTTTTCGGCCGATGAGTGGGTGAATTTTGCCCAGGAAATAGAACGTTCGGGAGCAGATGCTTTGGAGTTGAATGTATTCAGGGTAAATACGGATAAGAACAGTGATGCACAGGAGTACGAGGATATCTATTATGAAATAGCCGAAACGGTCAGCAATGTAGTTTCCATTCCGGTAGCCATCAAACTGGGGCCTTATTTCTCCAATCTGGTACATGTCATCGACCGGCTTTCCGTTTCAGGGGCCAAAGGGGTAGTGCTGTTTAATCGTTTTTATGAGCCCGACATTGATATTCACACAATGACTCTTAAATCTGCAGAGGTTTTCAGTACGCCTGCTGATATCCGACAGTCATTGCGTTGGGTAGCCATTGCCAGTTCCAAGATCAAAAAAGCAGATATTGCTGCTTCCACAGGTATCCACGATGGAACGGCTGTGGTGAAGCAATTACTAGCAGGAGCTGCAGCCACTCAAATATGTTCGGCAGTATACAAAAACGGTCCTGCTGTGATAACACGCATGATTGAGTTTTTGGAAGCCTGGATGGAAGAGCATGGTTTTGAATCCATCAATGACTTTAAAGGGAAAATGAATTACCGGAATATGAAAAATCCTGCGCTGTATGAAAGAGCTCAGTTTATGAAGTATTTTTCTAATTTTGAATAAATTTCGCTTTCTGAAATATCAGGATTCCTGATATTTTCAGTCGTTTCTTAAGACAAAAATGGGTTATTGTCCGGGAAAAGGTACAGCACATCTTTCTGAAAACCACTTCTGTCAAAATTTGCATTGATCGTTTGATTGTCGTGGAGAAAAGTAATAAATTGTATGAGTTTAATGAGAGGTGAAATTCGTTATCACTTCAATCTGTTGTACCTATGATTAAAGTTTTTGATAGTTTTTACAATAAAACGGCAAATGCTGCTTTGGGGGTTCGGTTGTTTTCTCTGGCCCTGGTTTTTATGATTTTGTATTCTTGTAATTCTGGTCAAAGTAAAAAAGATTCAGAGGATTCAGAAAAGGAAATCATTGAGTCGGTGCCCATGAATGACCAATTGGT
>DHQK01000250.1:36561-42170 GCA_002411085.1 Marinilabilia sp. UBA5340
ATTTATAGTGCCGATCTGAGTTATGCCAGCCTCTTTGATCAGTCTCAGACCACCATTGAATATATGGGCAATGCCCGTAAGCTTGCTGATGAGCTCGGTATCCTGGGGGCCATCGATGAAGAAACGATCCGTGAGCTGGAGGAAAATATGAATAACCGGGAGGTGGTTATGAATATCATTTCTGATACCTATATGAATTCCAATGCCTATCTTTCCGAAAACAACCGGGCAGCTATCTCAGTTATGGTGCTTACAGGAGGATGGATTGAAGGTTTGTATCTTGCTACCGCCCTGACCCAGAGAAGTGTGCAGAATAATAAGAAGTTGGTTGACCGTATACTTTATCAAAAGCTTTCACTGGTGACCCTTTTAAATATGATGGGAACCTATCAGGATCAGAATCCCGACATCAAAAAGCTGATGGATGACATGCAGGATCTTTCCAATGTTTTTGATAAAGTGACTATTGTAAATACATCAGAAGTTGAAGCGTTGACAGATACTACAGAGAAAATTACTACCATCAAAGCCAAGAGTGAAATTGAGATTTCTCCGGAAGATTATGTTTTGCTTTGCGAAAAAATTGCAGAGCTTCGGAACAATTTTATTTTATAAAGCAACGTTTATCAGGTGATAACGTATATTATCTTTTAAAATGTTGGCAAACAAGCCAAAATAATTGTTGCTTTGATCTTTATTGATATGCACCTTCAAATCAAAGAAAAATATCCAGGCAGAACTGTAAATCGTATGGTTGCAGTTTTTGTGTTGTTGGTGTTTGGTTTTTGGAGTGCTTCCAGTGTTTCCGCTCAATGTGCCAGTTTTGCCCGCGCTGTGGTGAAGCCTGAGTTGTCACCTTTTTTTCATGATGGTAACTATAATGCCACCATATTGGGGGAGGGAGAAACCATCGTTTTGAAAAAAACGGTTTTCGACGGCCAAAAGTATCGTGTTGTTGTCAAAGGTGTACCTGAATTACCGGGAATCCGGTTTCGTGTGTTGGATACAGACTCCCGGGTTTTGTTTGACAATGCTTCGTATGATTATGCTGATAAATGGGATTTTGATGTGCAGGTTACCCGTACCATTCAGGTAGAGGTAGCAGTGCTGGAAGATGAAAATCCTGCTACCTCCATTGGTGGATGTGTGGCTGTTCTTTTTGGGCTGGAGTTAAGATAAATAAGGCTTTAAATATTTTCCGGTATGTCCCAGTCCTGATTGAACCAGATCTTCCGGCGTACCTGCGAATACCAGAGTTCCACCGTCATTACCTCCTTCCGGCCCCAGATCGGTTATCCAGTCGGCCGACTTGATGATTTCCATATTGTGTTCCACTACCAAAACAGTATGTCCTTTTTCTATAAGGGCTTCAAAGGCTTTCAACAGTTTTTGGATGTCATGAAAATGAAGCCCTGTGGTAGGTTCATCAAAAATAAACAGGGTTGGCGCTGTTTTTTCCATTGCCAGAAATGAGGCAAGTTTTATTCGCTGGCTTTCGCCCCCGCTCAGTGTACTGGAAGCTTGTCCCAGGTGAACATATCCCAGACCCACATCTGCCAGGGGTTGAAGCTTTGCAGCTATTCGTTTCTCGGTATTTCCTTCCGATTCATTGAAAAATTCAATGCTTTGGTTAACGGTCATTTCCAGTATATCATGGATGTTTTTCCCCCGGTAATTGATGTCCAGAACCTCCGGTTTAAAACGTTTTCCCTGGCAACTTTCGCAGGTCAGTACAATGTCGGCCATAAACTGCATTTCGATCTTGATGGTGCCTTCTCCCTGGCATTCTTCGCAGCGGCCTCCATCCACGTTGAAGGAAAAATGAGCTGGTTTGAGTCCGTTTAGCTTCGACTGTTTTTGGTCAGACATGAGTTTGCGTATCTCATCATAAGCTTTGAGATATGTCGCCGGATTGGAACGCGATGATTTCCCAATGGGATTCTGATCTATAAACTCCACATCTGATATGGCATTGGTTTCTCCTTTCAGAAGGTCAAAGTCACCCGTCTTATCTGCATATCCTCCTTTTATTTTTTTAAGGGCAGGATACAATACTTTCCGTACCAGAGAAGATTTTCCGGAGCCACTGACACCGGTTATGACATGGAGGATGTTTAGCGGAACTTTGATATTCAGATTTTTCAGGTTGTTTTCCCTGGCTCCGAGGATTTCGATGGCATTGTTCCATGAACGGCGGGATCCGGGAAGTTCTATTTTCCGGGTTCCATTGAGGTATTGGGTAGTAAGGCTTTCGGGGGTTGCTTCCAATTCTCTGAAATCTCCCTGAAATACTACTTCTCCACCATGTTGGCCGGCAAAAGGTCCAATGTCAATAATCTCATCACCAGCCCTGATGATTTCTTCATCATGTTCCACTACAACTACCGTATTCCCCAGTCTTTTAAGATGTTTTAAGACATCGATCAGCAGATGTGTGTCTCTGGGATGGAGTCCGATACTGGGTTCATCCAGAATGTATAGTGATCCTACCAGACTGCTTCCCAGGGAGGTTGCCAGATTGATACGTTGGCTTTCACCTCCCGACAAGGTGGATGAGAGCCGGTTGAGTGTGAGGTAGCCCAGCCCCACATTGTTGAGAAACCGCAACCGGGAGGTGATTTCTATCAACAACCGTTTAGATACTTTCTGTTCGTGTTCTGTAAGTTCTACTTCGTTGAAGAAAGCAGAAAGATCAGCAACAGGCATCAGAACCAGCTCATGGATGCTTTTCCCGTTTACTTTCACGTACATGGCTTCTTTCTTGAGCCGAGTTCCTCGACAGTCAGGACAGGTTGTTTTGCCCCGGTAACGCGACAGCATCACCCGGTACTGAATCTTGTATTGCTTGGATTCAAGGTATTTGAAAAACTTGTTGAGGCCGTAAAAATAGCGGTTACCTGTCCACAACAGCTGTCTTTGTTCCTGTGTGAGTTCATAATACGGCTTGTGTACAGGAAAATCAAATTTATGCGCATTTTGTATCAGGTGGTTTTTCCATTCTCCCATTTTTTCGCCTCTCCAGCAGGCAATGGCATCGTCGTAGATGGTTAAATTTTTGTTGGGAATAACCAGATCCTCATCTATGCCGATTACATTGCCAAATCCCTCGCAGGTGGGGCAGGCTCCAATGGGGTTGTTGAAAGAGAAGGTATGCTCTGTGGGCTCTTCAAAGGTGATGCCGTCAGCCTCGAACCTATTGGAAAACGAAAAGTTTTTGGTCTCCTTTTTCAGGTATACTTTGATGAGGCATTCACCTTCACCTTCATAAAAAGCCGTTTGAATGGAGTCGGCAAGTCGTGATTCATTGTCCTCATCATCCTTCTTTACACTCACACGGTCAATAACCAGGTTCAGCTCTTTGCATCTGGAAAGCAACTCTTCGTCATTTAGCAATTCCTCAATGCGAAGAAACTGTCCCTCGGATTCCACGCGGCTGAATCCCTGTTGCTGCAAGATGGAAAGGTGCTCCGGGCAATTCCGTCCTTCGGGTGTTACGATGCCGGCCAAAATGGCCATTTTGGTTCCGTCCTCATATTGATTGATGAAATCGATCACATCGTCTACCTGATGCTTTCTTACTTCTTCTCCTGATATCGGTGAGAATGTCCGACCAATGCGGGCAAAGAGAAGTTTAAGGTAATCGTAGATTTCGGTTGATGTGCCAACAGTGGACCTCGGATTGCGTGTATTGACTTTTTGTTCGATGGCGATGGCCGGCGGAATACCTTTGATATAGTCTACTTCAGGCTTGTCAATACGTCCCAGAAACTGTCGTGCATAGGAACTGAGACTTTCCACATAGCGGCGTTGCCCTTCGGCATAAAGTGTGTCGAAAGCCAGAGAACTTTTTCCGGATCCTGAAACTCCGGTGATTACAATGAATTGATTGCGGGGGATATCCAGATTGATGTTCTTCAGATTGTGAACACGGGCCCCTTTAATGCTTATATAATTTGATGTTTCAGCTTTTGTCTTTCCCATATCTTGCTTCAAATTGACCTGCAAAGATACCAAAGATGACGTGAAATTACCAGATTACTACTTCAGTTTCTTAATCCAGGATTCTTTTGATTTTTCCGTTTTCGGTGCGAGGCAGTGGATTTCGCAGGATTATTTTTTTGGGAACCTGATGCCGGGGTAAAATATTCCGGATTTTTTCCATCAGTGCATTCTCGTCACCGTGTAGTTCCTGTAATACCAACACGAGTTGTTGGCCCAGCCGGGGATGAGGAAGAGCGGTTACAAAAAAGGGTGAAGAAACAATCTCTGTCAGTTTTTTTTCTATTTTCTCGGGGATGATTTTTATCCCTCCGGAGTTGATAATGTTGTCGATTCTTCCCAGAATTCTGAATTTCCCGTCTTCCCGGATTTCTGCAATATCATTGGAGATAAGAGGGGTGTCTGTAATTCCCGGAGCATCAATGACTAAACAGTTTCGTTTGTCAATGTTAATTTTAATTCCGGGGAGTGGAGTGAAATATTCTTTTCGGTCCGATCCATTGATGCTTCTTAGCGCTATGTGCGAAAGGGTTTCTGTCATGCCATAGGTTTCCCATGCATCAAAATTTTGGTCGCGCAGCATATTCTCCAGTTCTTCATTGGTGGTGCTTCCTCCCAGAATGACGGTGCGCAGGAGGCTGGTTTTTGTGGCATCTTTTTGCAGCTGGTTGCTCATCTGCATGGGAGTGAGGGCTGCAAAATCAACCGGTTGCTCAAGATCAGTCAACGGTGTCCCGGATACGGGAGCGGGAATCAGATTGAGACCTCCGGCGAAAGCCCTGACAACCATCATTTTTCCGGCGATGTATTGGCAGGGGAGGCACAGTAATGCGGATTGTTCCGGTTGTAAGTTGAAGAACTGCAGTGTGTTGAATGCGGAGTGCAGCATTGCCGATTTGGCGATTTTCATTGATTTTGGAGTGCCAGTGGATCCTGAGGTTTGAACCATTACAACGGGGCTGTCGTTGAGCCATTCCAGAATAAACCGGTAGAGGGTTTGCTCCCATGGGGCTATACCGGGGCAATGAAGCTGTTCATCACAGTATTGTGTCAATGCTTTTGCATTGTAATGTTTTCCTTTGATGGTAAGTGATTTGTATTTGGAGTGGTCGACTTGCATTTTTTGTCTGTTATTTCTGAATCCAAAGTTCGCCGTTTTTAATATATAATGGCGACTCGATATTATTGGAAAATACCTGTCCTGTTCCCAGTCCCTGAGGGAGTGGGTTTTCGAGTGTCGCTGTCCACTGGGCTATGGCATTCAGCCCGATATTACTTTCAAGCGCAGAAGTTATCCACCATCCGGCACCCACTGACTCAGCAGCTTTTATCCATTCCTCTGAAGCCTGAAAACCGCCTGTGAGACTGGGTTTTAGAATGATGTATTGTGGCTGGATGAGTGCGAGCAATTTTTGTTTCTCTGAAACATCACAGATGCCGATCAATTCTTCATCCAGCGCTATAGGGATGGGAGTTGATGAACAGAGTTGTGCCATTTCCTCCCATTGGCCCGCTTTGATGGGTTGTTCAATGGAGTGAATGTCCAGTTGTGCCAGTTGATCCAATATGGCAGGGGCTTCACTGAAAGAGAATGCTCCATTGGCATCCAC
>DHQK01000158.1 GCA_002411085.1 Marinilabilia sp. UBA5340
ATCCCGTTTCTCCTACCCGATTGTATTCTTTTGGACAGATTGTGGAATTATTTCACAGATTAAGGAAAAGCTTGGTGTTGGTTAAGTGGCATTGGGTTAGTTATTTAGGTGTGATTTTTGTGTTTTGGCATGTTTTTTTCGGAATAATTGATTAATCATGTCGAATTGTTTTGATTAAACAACATGGTTTTGATTTAATAATCTATAAACATGATGTATTATGAACTACAAGACACTATTAATTGTAATGATTGGTATTTTTTTTGCCAACGAAAGTATTCAATCACAATCCGTTAATTATGGAGTGAAAGGAGGTCTGACTTTAAGTAATCTGTATATTGACAAGGATCAAGTGGATGATGAGAATAGCAGAATGGGCTTTCATGGTGGATTCTACAGCCAGTTTATGCTGGGAAATACCATTGGCATTCAACCCGAGTTCCTTTATTCGGCCAAAGGTGCCAAAGGGGAGTATTCAGGTTTGGTGGATCAGAGTGTAGAGTTTAAAATGAATTACATTGATATTCCAGTGCTCGCAGTATTCAAACCTGTTGAAATTATGGAAATTCATGCTGGTCCGTATGTGGGAGTGCTCTTAAACAGCAATGTAGAATATGACGGAACTTTTCAGGGCAATGATGAGCTCGACCGCGATAATTTCAATACTCTGGATTATGGTCTTTCTGCAGGCGTGGCTTTTAATTTTGGATGGATTCAAGCCGGAGCAAGGTATAACCTGGGAATGCAGAAAATTTCTGACAGCGATTTAGCTGAAACCCTTTTGGGCGATAGCAAGAATTCCTTTGGACAGCTTTATATTGGACTGAATTTATCCGAATAATCTATTATTCAGCATAAAAGGGCTGTCTGGTTTTTACCGGACAGCCCTTTTTTTATGATTTTTCCCTGATTGCCTTTTAAAAATCAAGGGAATTCGTTAGAATTTTTCATCATACTTTGTCCAAAGGAAATCGCCTAAATCCCAGGCCTCTTTGACTACCCGGTTACCCCATTTTTCGGTATATCGCGTCAGGTGATCAATCGTATGTTTGGTGCGCATGCTCATGGCCTCTTTTTCTGCCGCTTTCTGACTTTCAAAGATTTCCTGTTGAAGGGGAATCATAACACTGTCCACATCATGACGCATATCGTTCCATCTTTGAGAAGCAAGAGAACTCATACGATTGAAAGCCCACCAGGCCGACTGACGGCTAAATCCTTTGCGACCGGGCACTTTGTAAGAAGATGGTAAGTCGGTAACACTGCAGTATACCGGAATATAAACTGAGGTGGCAATATTATCCTGAGCCAGCCATACCAATCCGCCAATTTCGTTGGGTAGCCAATCGCGACTTTGTGTGATGGTTCCGTACATGGTGTACCAGCGGGCGATTGTACGTTCGCCTAAATCGCCCCATCCACCATGAATATCGAAAAGATCGTATGCATCGTAGGGCATAAACGGGCTTGCCATTGGATGTGGAATCGTGTCCCCATCTTCGGTTACCTTTTTGATATGGCCTACCATGTCATAGGGAGTTCCCTCGTAATAATCTTTAAAAATGGCAATCATTTTATCCAGGGTCACCTTTTGAGATGGCTTCACAGAAAAAGGATAATCTCTGGCTTCCGGATCCAGCTTCAGGCTGGGATTCATTATGGATAGCACCCGCCATTCACGACGGCGTGCAGCCATGGATTCTCTGCTTTCGGGAGCATAAGCATCCGCAAAACGGAAAGGACCGGTGGCCTGATTCCACCACATACTATCCCGGGCCACCTCAAAAATATTGTCAGAAGCCATGAAAAAATCAGGATTTTCCAGATCTATTTCCTGAATGCGTGCTGCATTGGCGTTGACACTCACTTCGTCGTCAGGAACTCTTTGAGCTACCCAAATGGCCCCTTTTTGTCCACTTCCGGGCCCCACAATTTCCATGTGCCAAACCTCTTTAGTATCGGCAATGGTAAGACATTCGCCTGCATCGTTCCATCCGTATTTTTTGAGTAAGTCACCACCGGTTTTAATGGCATCTCTGGCATTCGTTGTGCGTTGGAGCATCAGCTTAATCAGGCGTTGGCAATCGATGAGTCCTTCGTCTGACTGTAGGGACTCTCTTCCTCCGAAGGTGGATTCACCAATGGCAAGCTGCTGGGTGTTCATGCAGGGATATGCTGTGTTGATGTATCCGTAGGTTTCGCGTACCTGGGGGATTTCTCCAACAGGTGTATGTTTGTAGGCCGGCATGGGACCTGAATCATCAGCTTCCCGTTTGTACATGGTCACTTTGTCTCTGCGGCCAAATCGTTGTGCCGGAACAATATCCATCCAGGCACGGGTGCGGTGACTGTCATCGGTATGGGAGGTCATTACAGATCCGTCGAATGTGGCTTGTTTTCCCACAGTGATGGAGGTGCACGCTTCGGGAACTCCGTTTTGGTAATCGGGTTTGTCCTGGGCATTGCTTCCGAAAACAATGACAAAAAGAATAAAACGAATTGCAACAAAACGATTGGTGTATAGCATGGCAATAGTGATTTTTGATGTTGAAAAAAGATCAGGGAGGCAGCCAACAAAAATAATGAATTTTGGGAAAGGAAAAAGGTGATTGGAGAATGTTAAATGGTCATTTGGGTTTTGAACCATTGCATGATGTTTTTCGTTGGTCTAACAAAAGTCTTGGAATATGGAATATAGAACATTATCAGACTCAGATTTACGTCTTTCGGCAATAACATTTGGAGCCTGGGCTGCGGGTAGCTGGATGTGGGGAAAAACGGAGCGAACCGATGCTGTGAATGCCATCAGGACTGCCTACGATCATGGGGTTACTTCTATTGATACTGCTCCCATTTATGGACAGGGAACCAGCGAAGAGATTGTTGGAGAGGCTATAAGGGATATTCCCAGAGAGAAAGTACAGATTCTTACCAAATTCGGGTTGAGATGGGATCTGCCCAAAGGGAAATTTTATATGAAGACCAAAGATAACGATGGTCGGTTTATCGATGTGTATAAATATGCCGGAAAAGAGAGTGTAATAGAAGAGTGTGAGAATAGTCTGAAGCGATTGGGAACCGACTACATCGATTTGTATCAGATTCACTGGCCTGATGTTACTACCCCGGTAGAGGAGACTTTTGAGGCTGTGGAGCGCTTGTTGGAGCAGGGAAAGATCCGTTATGCCGGAGTCTGTAATTATGATGCATC
>DHQK01000032.1 GCA_002411085.1 Marinilabilia sp. UBA5340
GTTCCTACTACGATAATATCTAATTTTCTTTTGTTTGCGGGGTTAACCAGTTTCTGGTTAGCTTTATAGTTTTCCCACTTCTGAGCCATTGGCCCTTCGGGAATCTTTGCATCTATTTTTACCATAATCTCTCTGGTTTAAATATTTTAGCCTTGATAGAACAAATACTGTAGTATCGGAATGATGGAGAATCCGAATCCGATCACGATAGCGAAAAGATTACCTAATACGGTCAGTCGCTTTCTCCAGATCTGGTTGCTGAAACCAATAGTCTGAAAAGCTGACCAGAAACCATGTGACAGGTGGATGGCCAGGCCAACAGCTGCAACAACATAGACGATCACAATCCAGAGGTAGCTGAAGGTATGATTGACCAGTGCATAAGCATTTTCCACCTCGGTCTCAATTCCGCCAACAGAAATGGTCGTGTGGGCCAGTAAAGGATCGCCGGTTAATTTCATCTTTACCCAGAAGTGAGCAATGTGCAATACCAGAAATGCACCAACGGTAATCCCTAACACAAGCATGTTTTGAGATGCCCAGGTTACTCCGGTAGTTTTTTTGCCGGATGCATAGCGGGCTGATCCACGTGCTTTACGGTTCTCGATGGTGAGTTTTACACCATACAAGATGTGAACCAGAAAACCGATGGCCAGCAATGGCTCAATGACCCTGATGGCAGGTGTCGTTGCCATAAAGTGTGCGCCGGCATTGAAAAATTCTCCCCCATCGGGGATCAATAGAAACGAGTTCACGGTAAGGTGAACCAGCAGGAACATAATCAGAAAAAGTCCTGAAATACTCATCAGCAACTTCTTCCCAATAGAAGAACCAAGTGTACTGCTCATAAATCCATTATTTTAAGTTGTATCTCGATTTTGATTTTACCCGTTTGGGATTTCGTGCCGCAAAGGTAGATGCTACGATTTTTATTCGCTAAGAAAATTAAAGAAATTGTTCTTTATTTATAACTAATCTAATTTGCAGTGTGGAATTACACCCCTTGCTGAAACACTATTTTACATCTTTGATGTAGTTGTTTACACTTTAAGGGTTTTTGAAGGAATAATAGTGTAAAGATAGGATAAAAAATGTATTTTTTGAAAGCTTTCCCTCGTTTTGTCATCGTGCGGGATTACAACTTCTGCCTACTGCAGTAAGTTTAAATCGTTATTTTTGCCCCGATGGATTCTAATATGCATATAAGTCATTTGGGGCACAGGTCAGGTGCTGCGGTTTTATTCCTGCATGGATTTTTGGAAAGTGGAGCGGTGTGGCTCCCCTGGGCCGAGAAGATGTTTCCGAATTCGACTTTGTATATTCCCGATTTGCCGGGGCATGGAAAAACAGCTCCCAGGGAACAGGGGAGGGCATTTCCTGACTGGTCAGAGGAGTTGATGTCCTTTATGCACCAACAACAATTAACGACTAGTCGAATTCATGTGATCGGACATTCTATGGGTGGCTATCTGGCAATGGAAATGGCCTTGCTTTTTCCCCGGCATATTGGAAAAGTTGTTTTGTTGCATTCCACACCAATGCCTGATACACCTCGTCAGATTGAGCGACGCAAACGCCAGATTGATTTAATTAAAAAAGGACGAAAGTCTCTATTGATAAAGAATGTTGGTTTGTCGATGCTGGCCCCTGAAAACAGAGAAAGGCTTGCTGGTTTGGGCTCTGAACTCAACTGCCAGGCGGCAATGTGTTCGGCTTCAGGTATGATTAATACACTTGAGGCCATTATGAACCGTTCCGATTATCGGCGGGTGATGAGTCAGAAAATGAAGGATGTTCTGTTGATTACGGGTGGAAAGGATCCTTTTATGCCGGCGGATTATTACAAGACCCTTTTGGCTGATTTTCCTGAAATGTCACATCATCATTTTCCCGGATGTGGTCATGCATGCTTTCTGGAGGTACCGGATTCTTCCGGGGTGATTGTCAAAAGGTTTCTTGGAATATCGTGAATTAGATGTTTCTGTAGCTTCTGGTAAATGTATCGGCTCATATACTGCATGCTATTTCGTAATGTTCCAAAGTTTTATATTTTTGTTGACAAATAAGTAAAAGGAAATATTTTTACCAACCAATACATTTATAACCATGGAAGATGATGTTCAATTATTGCTGGAAAGCGCAGAAGAGAAAATGCAAAAAGCCATCGATCATCTCGACCGGGAACTTGGAAAAATCCGTGCCGGTAAAGCCAATCCAAAAATGTTGGATGGAATAATGGTGGAGTACTACGGAACCATGACCCCGCTTCAGCAGGTGGCCAGTGTCAATACTCCTGATCCTCGTACCATTGCTGTTCAGCCATGGGAAAGAGGAATGATTGGCCCTATTGAAAAGGCTATTATGAATGCCAATCTGGGGATGAATCCCGATAACAATGGTGAGCTGGTTAGGATTAATGTGCCACCCCTTACCGAAGAACGTCGTCAGAGTTTGGTTAAACAGGTGAAAAAAGAGGGAGAGGATGCCCGAATAAGTATTCGGAATGCACGCCGCGATGCCATCAATGATCTGAAGAAACTGAAAAAAGACGGGCTGCCTGAAGATATGGAAAAAGATGCTGAAGATCAGGCGCAGAAACTGACTGATCAGTTTACCAAAAAAGTAGATGATCTGTTGGAAAAGAAAGAGAAAGATATTATGACGGTATAAAGCATGCCGTTTCTAAAAAATATAAAAACGTCCGAAAAATCCTTTTTTCGGACGTTTTTTGTTTTATATCCTGTTGTTTCGTTGCTGCAGCACATAGCGTTCAGCCTTTTCAATAGCGAGTTCTTTTTCCTGTTCCATCAGTGACAGTTCTGTCCTTTTCTTGTAGATCGTTTCCTCCAGAGCATGCACCAAAGCGTCAATGTTGCCTTGCAATTGTCTGGTCTTGGCAATCGTAGTTTTTGTTCCTGAACCTTCCAACCAATCATAGATAATGCTTTGAATAAACACGGTTTGATAACCGGTAATTTTTTCATGGTGGGATTGAAGGCTGTGATTGAACAGGAATGGGGTAGAGAGAAAGAAGAATGCATGGGACAGCACATCAACCCTGGAGATCTTTGCAAAAGCTTCATCAACAGTGGAGGCTGGCAGTGGTTTTTTTTTCGCAGTGGCAGAGACCAACTGCTCCCAGGAACCCCAGTCTTTTGCTCCCTGAAGGTCTTTGATGATTTGCCGGGTTAAATTCCGAATGGTTTGACCTATCTCAACGATGTAATCAATTTGCCATACCTGCCCTTCAACTTCGGCAAATTTCAGAATATACTGCAGCATAGCAGAAACTTCTTGGTAGTGGTACCTGAAGTAGGTTTTTTCTTTGATACGGGTAATAAGCCGGTCAAGACTGTTAATGGTTCGTTTAGAATCGGTTTCTTTCTCCAGTTGGCCAATCAGATGAAGCAATTCATTGTTGGAGTCTTCCAGTTTTTCAAGTCGAAGTCTGGTCAACAAATAGGTTTTTCTTGACGGATCTTTTTCATTCTCCTGATTTTCAAAAACAGCAAAAAACAAATCTCTCAGGCCCGAATGCTGGTCTGTATTCTCAGCATTGTGGCCGGGAAAAGAAATTTTTGAAAAAGCGGTGGTAGTTTTCTTTTTTTCCCGTTTCTCTGTTTTCTGAGCTTTTATGAGATCTTCCAGCAAATCATTTAAAGTGTTTTGTCTGATGACCTCTTTTTTAGCTTTTGTGATTTGTTGGGCAATTCCCTGAAACATAGGCTTTGGTGTTTCGTTGTTTGTATTTTTTTCAGGGGCCGGGTTGAATTAATTTTGGGTGAGAGATAATACCAGAGCCACAGGGCTATTGCTCTCAGGCTTCCGGTCGGTTTAAACCTTACTTGTTTTATGTGTAGCAGGTAAAGATTTTCTTAACAGAATTAAGAAACTGTTTAAGTTTTATCCTTTGAGATGTTTTCGAATCTTGAACTCTTATGCTTCGTTAAAATTTCCTTAAATAGCGGTGCTATTCTCGTCCCTTTTGACTTGCCTGAGAGCTCAATCTTTCAAAAACACTTATCAAAAACAGAATTTAAACAGCTTCTAAATATAGTAAAAGTTAAATTAATCTCTAAGAATAAATCAGGATAGCTTAGGCTGAGACTTCTCTTTTTCTGAAGAATGTCCAAAATAGAAATGACATCAACACCATGGAGGGAATCACCCAACCAAACGATAACATTTCTTCATTGGGTTCCAGCGGATTGATTTCGGGCTGGGTGTGCCGGTAGTAATAGAAAACTACCAGTGATAGAAAATTGTTGGCAAAATGGCCGGCGATAGGATACCAGAGATTTTTTCCCAAAACCATCAAATACCCTAATGCGATTCCAAGAAAGAATCGGGGCAGAAAAGTGAAAAACTGAAGGTGTATGGCACTAAACAGAAAGGCAGTTATGAGCACAGCTATATGCTTGTTGCGAAACCATTGTCCAAACAAGGGTTGCAATACTCCGCGAAACAGCATTTCTTCACCCAGAGCCGGCAGAATGGCAATCATCAGGAAGTTGAGAGTGAGGATTACGGGATCATCGGTATCCAGAAACCGGTAAATAAAACCGGAAGCGCTTTCTTCCGATTGAGCCATCCATTGTTCCAGACCTCCCAGGTATTCGGGCAGCTGCATGGAGCTGTTCCAGGTGCCCAGATAGCCCACCAGAGGTTGAGAGAAGAGGATAATCAAAAAGCTCAGAATGACTAGTTGACTATTAGGGCGATAAAATCCGATACCCCGGGTGAGGTGTCCCCCAAAAAGGAATCCCGCCAACAGTGAGGGGATGATAAATACCGAAAAACTCTGAACAATTTGCAGGTAACGGAGTGTTCCGACTGATAGTGCCCCCTGAACTCCGGAAAGGAAAGACAGGTCATCGGTAAATGGGAGGGCGGCCAGGACGGCCAGCAATGAAATGACTACAAAACTGGAGAAAACCAGAATGGTAACAACTAATAGTTTTCCAAAACCGCCCAAATGGCTCCACATTCCCTGCATATTCTATTGTTTATTCAGCGATGATCAGGTAATAATTCTTCTTTCCTTTCTGGATAAGTAGGTATTTATCGTTGAGCAGGTCTTCTGTTTTTACTACCTGATCATCGGCGGTTACCTTCTCCTTGTTTAATCCCAGTCCACCACCTTTGATGGTGCGTCGGGCTTCTCCTTTGGAGGGCAAAGCCTGGGTTTTTTCGGCCACCAGATCCAGAATGCCGATTCCTTCATTCAATTCTTTTTTGCTGATGTTGAAAGTAGGGACACCGTCAAAAACAGCCAGTAGCGTTTTTTCATCCAGCTTGCGCAAGGTTTCGGTTACCCCTTTCCCGAAAAGGATCTGAGATGCTTCGATGGCTGTCTCCAGGGCATCTTTGCCATGTACCAGTTCGGTGACAATTTCAGCCAGACGCTTCTGCAGCTTGCGGGCGTGGGGAGCTTCCTGATGCTCTTTTACCAACGCCTCAATTTCTTCGCGCGAAAGCAGCGTGAATATCTTGATATATTTTTCAGCATCGGTATCGGACGTATTGAGCCAGAATTGGTAAAATGCATAAGGGCTGGTACGTTCAGGGTCGAGCCATACATTGCCCGATTCTGTTTTCCCGAATTTCCCTCCATCAGCTTTAGTAATCAGGGGACAGGTAAGTGCGAAAGCTTCTCCACCGGTCTTTCTTCGGATGAGTTCGGTTCCGGTGGTAATATTTCCCCACTGATCAGAGCCTCCCATCTGCAGTTTGCAGCCTTTTTGATTGTAAAGGTGCAGAAAGTCATAACCCTGTACCAACTGATAAGTGAATTCGGTAAAAGAGAGTCCGTCGCGGGATTCGCTGCCCAGTCGTTTTTTTACGGAGTCTTTCGACATCATGTAATTGACAGTGATATGTTTGCCCACATCCCGGATGAAATCCAGAAATGAGAACTCTTTCATCCAGTCGTAATTATTGACCAGTTCGGCGGCATTGGGCTTGTCGGAGTAAAAGTCGAGGAATTTGGCCAGTTGACTTTTCAGGCAGTTTTCATTGTGTCGTAAAGTTTCTTCATCCAGAAGATTTCGCTCCTGAGATTTTCCTGACGGGTCTCCAATCATCCCGGTGGCCCCACCAACCAGTGCAATGGGCTTGTGACCGGCCATCTGGAAATGACGCAGCATCATTACCCCCACCAGGTGTCCGATATGTAAGGAGTCAGCGGTAGGATCAATCCCTACATAGGCTGAGGTCATTTCCTTTTCCAGTTGTTCCCCTGTTCCCGGCATGATGTCGTGAATCATGCCCCGCCATTTGAGTTCTTCTACGAAATTCATTGGTATATTTTTCTTTTGAATGTTTTTATCACTAATAATTTTACTGTCCGTAACCTGCAAAAATACAAATTATATGCGAATCTGGTTGATCGTGGTTTTGCAATCCCTATTAACGGGCTATACGGTAACAGGACTTTGCTCATCATGGGCATCCGGGTGGAAAAAATCGTCCAGATCTTTTTCAAACAAATCGAAAATCATGGGAGCTGCATTTTTTACCGGAGGATATAGCCTGGAGCGTTGTTGCTCTTTGGGAGTAACAACCGACTCTTCCAGACCGAAAACGTTCAGCCCCAGGAGTAGTATGCTGATGATGAATCCTGCTTTCAGGATTCCGAAAACAAGTCCCAGTATGCGGTTAAAGACCCCCAGAGCTACTGCATTAATGAGGGTATGTAACAATTGAGCGATGAGATGCACTACAACTACTACCAGCACAAAAGTTACCAGAAAAGCGATAACAGGCATGTGCGTGGAATGAAAAAGGCCGGATAAGAATCCTGCCATTGCCCCGGAAAACTGCACTGCCAGAATAATTCCCAGAATGAGGGCAGTAAGTCCGGCCAGTTCTTTGATTAGCCCGTTTTTAAGGCCTTTGAGCCCTGCCAGAATCAGCAGTATGCCCACAATGATGTCGAAGTAGCTCATGGTTCACTTTTGTGGTTGAATGATTGCAACAAAAATATTTATATTTACATCCTAAACAAAAAAAGGACATTTTTATGCCAATAATTCCGAGCATTGTGGGGTTGTTCAATGCCAGACGATTATCACAGATCGATCTTTTTCGTAAAGCACCGATGGAGGTGCAGGAATCGGTCTTTTTTTCGTTGATTGAGCAAGCTCAGGGAACTGAATGGGGAAAGGATCATGATTATTCCAATATACGCAATATTCATCAGTATCAGGATCGTGTGCCCGTTCAGGGTTACGAAGGCTTCGAACCTTACGTGGAGCGGTTGAGAAATGGAGAAGATAATGTACTATGGCCGGGAGAAACCAAGTGGTTTGCAAAATCATCAGGGACTACCTCCTCCAAAAGTAAATTCATTCCTGTAACCAAAGTTGCTCTTGAATCCTGCCATTTCAGAGGGGGACGCGATGTATTGGTGCTTTACAACGATAATTACCCCAATAACGAGGTTTTTACAGGAAAGACGTTAACCCTTGGGGGAAGCCACCAGATCAATAATTTCAGCAATGATTCTTATTATGGTGATCTTTCAGCCATCCTGATTGAAAACCTTCCTTTCTGGACACAATTTCTCAAAACGCCTGGGCCGGATGTGGCGTTGATGGAAGAATGGGAGGAGAAACTGGAGAAAATGACAGAGATTACCACCAGAGAGAATGTTACTTCTTTGGCCGGGGTGCCTTCCTGGTTTCTGGTTTTAATCAAGCATATTCTGAAAACCACCGGAAAGAAAAACCTTTTGGAGGTATGGCCCAATCTGGAACTGTTCATTCATGGAGGCATCAACTTCACCCCTTACCGGGAGCAGTACAAAGAATTGGTTCCTTCTGACAAGATGCACTACATGGAGACCTATAATGCCTCTGAGGGATTCTTTGGTATTCAGGACGATCCGGCTTCCAGTTCTATGTTGTTGATGCTTGACTATGGTGTTTTTTATGAATTTGTACCCATGGGGGAGGTTGGTAAGCCTTTCCCTAAAGCTCTGACCCTTGATGAGGTGGAGCTCAATAAAGATTATGCCATTGTAATTACTACCAATGGTGGGCTTTGGCGATATATGATTGGCGACACCGTTCGTTTTACCCATCGATATCCGTTTAAATTTATCATTTCAGGACGTACCAAACATTTCATCAATGCTTTTGGAGAAGAAGTGATCATTGACAATGCGACCAAAGCGCTGGATGCAGCTTGTCAGGCCACCGGAGCAATCATCAAAGAATATACTGCAGGGCCCTTGTATATGAGTGCCGGAAGTAAAGGAGCTCATCAGTGGGTGATTGAATTTGAGAAAGCCCCAGACTCGGTTGAACAGTTCAGGGAAGTGCTGGACAAGGCACTTCAGGATGTCAACAGCGACTATGAGGCTAAAAGGTACAAGGGGATTACACTCGATCCGCCCGATTTGGTTGTAGCGCGTGATGGTTTGTTTTTTGACTGGATGAAATCGCGTAACAAGCTTGGTGGACAGAATAAAGTTCCAAGATTGTCGAATAATCGCGACTATCTGGATGATCTTCTGAAGTTGAATCAATAAGAGAGACTGATGCATATTGCAATAGCCGGGAATATTGGTTCCGGGAAAACAACACTGGCAGGCTTGCTTGCCCGACATTATGGATGGGATGTTCATTACGAAGAGGTGGAGGACAATCCTTATCTTGCAGATTTTTACAACGATATGCGACGCTGGTCGTTCAATTTGCAGGTCTATTTTCTGAAAAGCCGGTTCTCGCAAATTGTCAAAATACGTGAAGGCAATACCAGTGTCATTCAGGATCGTACCATTTATGAAGATTCAGTGATTTTTGCAGCCAACCTTTTCGATATGGGCCTTATGAGTCCGCGCGATTACGAAAACTATACCGGCTTATTTAATCTGATGAGTAGCTTAATTGCTCCGCCCGATCTTTTGATCTATCTGCGGGCCTCGGTGCCAACGTTGGTAAGGCAGATTGAGATGCGTGGCCGGGAATATGAGTCAGGAATTCGACTGGACTATCTCCGGCGTCTTAATGAGCGCTACGAAGGGTGGATCAAGAACTACCAGGAGAGCAACCTGCTGATTGTAGATGTGGACAAGACCGATTTTATTAAAGACAAAAGCAATCTCAGTGCTGTTATTGATAAAGTGGATGGCAAGATCCACGGGTTGTTTTAGTCTGGTTTTTATGGCTGATTTTCAGTTACTTCTTCGCCCTGATAATATATCTTTTGCGGGAGCCAGTCATCTCCCAGGATAACCATGTTGGCAAGCATTCCTTTACCAAGCCTTCCGATTCGGTCAGTAGTCCTTAATATGGATGCCGGGGTGTAAGTCGCCATTCGAAGGGCATCTACTTCCGAGATTCCTGCCTCTGTAATACAATATTTCACAGCCTGGGCAATTGAGATGCTGGATCCGGCCAGTTTCCCTTCCTGATTGTAGCAGATACCATCTTTCATGCGAAAAGTAGTGGGGCCGAAATAGACCTCTCCGTCTTTTTGTCCAAGAAAAGTAGCGTCAGAAACCAGGAATAATCGATCACCCATTACTTTTTGTGCCAGCCGGATGGCGGCCGGATGCACGTGGTGTCCATCGGCAATGATGCCGGCCCGCGCTCCCTGATGCTCAAAAATGGCCGTCACCATACCGGGTTCTCTTCCGGTGACAGGAGCCATCGTGTTGTATAAATGGGTGGCCATGTGCCCTCCGTGGTCGAAGAATGTCATGGCTGTTTCATAAGAAGCTGTAGAGTGTCCAGCTGAAAGAATCCAGCCTGTTTCCAACAGAATATCCAGATTTCCCGAGGTGAAAAGCTCAGGTGAGACAGTAATAATTTTCACTACGTCCTCGCCTTCGTTGGCCAGTTGTTTAAGCAGCTCGGGTGTTGGAGGCTGCAGCCATGGCTCATGGTGGGCGCCTTTTTTGGATGGATTCAAAAAAGGACCTTCGAGGTGAGCACCCGCCAGGAGTGATTGTTCTTTAGACATTATGGCACGTATTGCTGCCAGGGCAGATTGTCGGGTATCTGAGGCAGAGCTGGTGATGGTAAGTAACAATGAGGTGGTTCCTTCCTTCAGGTGTGCTTGGAGTATTTGATTGAATGACTTCTCGGAAGGATCCAGAGAGGCATATTTACCGCCACCTCCGTTTACCTGGAGGTCGATAAATCCTGGGGCAACAACTCTTTCCTGCAGGTCGATGGATGGTAGGTGAGTGGGTGGATGCAGTGTGATGGCTAAAATGTAGGGAGGCCGTACCACAATGGAGAAACCCGGTGACAAAAATGACCGGCCGTCAAAAATTCGTCCGTTTTTTAAAATGAATGCTGGAGACATGGCTGAAATTTTTTAATCTGAAAAATTGTGACTGCCAAAATGGGCAGCTTCCATCCGTTTGGTTAAGATAGCCATTTTATTTGTGAACTTCCAGAGAAAATTCCTTTCCAAACTTCTTCTCCAAGGCTGTTCTCCGGTATTCAAAAATCGCATTGAGTTGCCTTTTGATGATAAGTTGGTTGGCTATATCACCAAGCCAGCCCATCGGTGGGATATAGTGCACAATATCGGTCATAATAGTACCGTTTTTGTCAGGTGCAATATGGTGCTGGTGGTGCCAAAGCTTGTATGGGCCAGCTCGTTGCTCGTCCACAAAAAATTCACCGGGCTTTACGTGGGTGATTTCGGTGAGCCATCGGGTTTTGTATCCGGGCAAGGCTTGTACCTGGTATTCAATCATCATCCCGGCATACATTTTTTCGGGAAGACCGGGTGTGATGATATCAAACCCCATGTGTTCGGGAGTGATGAGTTTGAGGTTACGAGGAGAGGATATAAAATCCCATACCTCCTTTTTGGAGGCTTTGATTTGCTGGTGGACTTGTAAACGATAGGTTCCCATTGGTTTTTTAAATGATTTATTTTTAAAACAACCCGGGATTTCCTTTTGTTTTTAAAATCAGCAATTAAGCACGATTTGCCAAATTCCTTCTTTTTATTCTTTATTTGGGCTTTTATTAGCGTGTTTTTGTGACAAAAGCACTCCCGAAAATACGATAATTAGTCCTCCCAAATCTGTAAACAAAAGAGTGTCGCCAAATGCAACCCATGCCATCAGCATGGTAACCGGGGGACTAAAATAGAACAGCGATGCAAAACGATTGGCTTGCATATACTCAAGTAGTTTCCACATGCAGGCGTAGGCACCCAGTGAAACTGGAACAATCAGCCATATCATGGTGAAAAAGAAAGGGGATTCCCATTGAGTCCTGAAGTTCTCGAAGAAAAACGCGGGAATAATAAAGGCCAGAAATGTAGCCAGACTCTGGTAAAAGAGCGTTTGATCCATCGGAAGAATTCGCCAGTGTTCAGCAATTTCCATTTCCCGTTCTATCAGGTTGGCAGAGGTCATGGCAGCTACTGAAATAAAAGGAATCAGGTATGCCCCTGCAGTTTGCAGATCCGAGAAATCCATTCGTGCAAAAACCGTAAGGGCCACACCTACAAAAGCAATAACTAAACCAGACCATTGTTTTCTGGAAGTTTGTTCTCCGGTGATTGATTGGGAAAAAGCCCCTGTGGCCATGGGTTGAAGGGCTGTAATTAAGGCTACAATTCCGGCAGGTACACCCAGATTGAGCGAGAACAGCACCCCACTGAGCCATACGCCATGTGCCAGCAAGCCTACCAGCATATTGGGCAGAACTACCCGCCATCCCGGAAAACGAAGGTGGCGTTTTATCAGGAGGTAAATGAAGAGGAGCAGTGTCAGCCCTCCGTAGCGCCAGAACATGAGCGTAAAGGGACCGGTGTAAGGCAGTCCGTATTCGGCTCCTATGAATCCTGAATTCCAAAGGAGAATGAATAGGAGAGGTAGCAAAAACGGGCTTCGTGACATATATACGAAATAACTTTTGTCGGGCTCAAAACACAAGTCTGTGAAAAAGTGGTGTCTATATGGTCTTTTTTGTTATTCCTGCATACTTGTAGTTGAAAACCTGCTACTGACTACAAACTACAACTAATTTATTAATATCTAATATAATAATAGAAATAAAGAATTGCCAGAATACAGATGGGTAATCATTGCATTTTGCCTTAGCCGGCAAAAAGTACCTTGAAACCATTGATGAGCATTTGTACAGCCATCATGACCAGGATCATCCCCATGAGACGCTCCAGGGCAATCAGCCCTCTTTCTTTCAGAACGCGAAGCAGCGCCGGGGCTGTCTGCAGAATTATGGCCGACAGTGCCCAAGCAATCAAAAGGGCAAAAAACCAGTTGGTCATGTTACCGGGCTGACTCTGAGTCATCAGGATAAGCATGGCCAATACCGAGGGGCCTGCAATCATGGGGATGGCAATAGGCACCAAAAAGGGCTCACCACCAGGAGTTTGCCCCATGGGGCCGTGTTTTTGAGGAAATATGAGTCGCAGTCCGATGATTAGAAGTATAAGTCCTCCGGAAATGGTGACCGCTTCCTGTTCCAGATGAAGGAAGTTGAGAAGTGGTTTCCCTGCAAACAGGAATATCAGAAGGATTCCAAGAGCAATAAAAAGTTCTCTTGCAATGATGATTCTCTGGCGTTTGGGTTCAATGCCTTTAAGAATGGATAGCAAAACCGGGATATTTCCCAGTGGATCCATCAGAAAAAATAACAATACTGCCGCTGACCAAACTGAGTCTCCTAAGTTTTCCATGCTCTTTTCTATTAAATTTTTATGAAAAAACCGGGCGCGAAAGTAGTATTTATTTCCATGTAAAAAAATGGTTTTTCAGGTGTGATTCGTACTGGATCTGCATTGTGACTTCTTCATGAACAAATACGCGGATCCGGTTGCATGATCCAAAAGGATAATCAGTTTCTGATTAAGTAAGATTATTTCTTTTTCAAAAGTCCTGTTCGAATTAAGTAAAGCAATGTGAAGAGGCCCAGGAGCAATGCTGCAATAACATAAATGAATTTATCCACACCGAAATAATCCAAAATAAGGCCTGTGATATAGTTGACCAGTAAATTGCCTCCCAGTCCCATTGCCATTACAAGGCTAAGGGCAGTACCCGCATTTTTAGGAAAATGACTTACAGTATAGCCCATCATTACCGGAAAGAAAGCTGCCATACCCAGCCCCATTATAGCAATTCCGGAGAGACTGATCAGGAAGGAGTTACTCCATCCGAAGATGATTGTTCCGAAAGTGAAGATTAACATGCTGACAAGTAAAACACGGAAGCTGGGATATATCTTGAGAAAACGACCCAGTAAAAGGCGGGCGAATGTGAGGCCCGAAGCGCTTATGGTGATTGCATAAAGTCCTTTTTCGTAAGTTACTCCGGTTATTTCTGATAGGTAGGACGGTGCCCAAACAGGAATGATTCCTTCTACCGACCCCTGAAAGAACATATAAAAACCAAAAAGAAGGATTGCGGGATGAGTAAACATGAGAAAGAACTTCTTAATGGGGATAGGCTCTGACCTTTCGGCTCCGGGGAATTTAAGAAACGAGACCAGAAGAGTGGGAATAATCAGGAATCCTGCTGCCAGTTTCAGGATTGTCTGATAGGGGAAATTATGCTCAAGCATGAGCGAGGTGAGCAAGGGCAATCCCAATGCTCCGATGCCATAGAATACGCCCAGCAGACTTAAATATGCGCTGTTATTCATTGGAAATATTTTGGCCACCAACATATTGGTAGCTCCGTTGACAGCTCCTCCGCCAGCTCCAATAAAAAAGAAGAATATCGGCACATAAATCACCAGAGGAGTGTAAATGATTCCTGTTATGCCGGCAATGGCCAGCAGCAATCCGCTCAGCATTACCGCCTTGTAGCCCCATCGCTCCACCAATGGGCCAAAGGAGAAAAGACCTGAAAAGACTCCGGCTGCCAGTACAGATGCACAAAGGCCAATGAACAGTTTGTCCACACCAAACTCCACCACCAGAAAGTTGTTGATGGTACCCACTACCACCATGGTAATTCCGAAAAGCATCATTACCAGTCCGGAAACCCAGAATTGTTTTGTTTTCAGTTGCATACAGCAGAATAGGAGAAAGTAAAATTTACCGAAGTTAAAAATTTAACAACAAAAACCACCCGGAAAACCAAGTTTCCGGGTGGTTTTAAATTGGCAGTCTCTGTAACCGGTTGTTCTTTGTTGTGTGTGAAAGGAGTGTGTTGTTACAGACAGAAAGCCTCGGCTTAATGGTGCCGTTTCTCCGAATTGAACCAGGTAGCCTTGTGCCAGATGGTTTCAAGCGGGCCTCGTTTGTAATGCCGGGCCCACCAGCTACACAAGAACCAGGTAATAACAGCCAACACCAATCCAATCAAAAAGGCCAGACTGGTGTTGGCATATTGATATAACCCTAACCCAAACCCATAATATATTGTGGCTCCTATGATGGACTGAAAGATGTAGTTTGATAAACTCATCTTCCCGATAGGAGTGAAGAGGTTTAATACTTTGTTGGCCAGCTTTGAATGAAAAAGCAGGACAAATCCGGATAGCAAAATAAACATAAATGTAATGTTTGTCCAGGAGGTCTGGATGACACTGAACGATCTCCGGATTGCGTCACTTTCTATTAAACTATCAGTGCTGCTTTGGATGGCAAACAGAGGAATGAAAGCAATTACGGAAAAAAGAAAAGTCTTCGCCCAGAAGTGCTTGTTCCCACTGTTCCATGCAAACAGCTTTCGGCGTCCGGCAAGCATCCCAAGCATGAAGAGGGCCAGGATATGGAAATAGCGGCCGTTTTCCCAGTTCCACAGTAATACGGCTATCTTGCCATTGGTAAGGTTGCCTTTGAATGTTGCCAGAATAGAGTCTCCACCGAGGTATTCGCCCATATTTCCGAAATAAGTCCAACTTGTCGGATCACTCACTTGCATGTCCGGATGCTGAATGGCAATGATCAGCTTCACCACTTCGTAAGGCTGTAAAAACAGTATTAATGCAATGAAAAATATGGTTTTGTCACTGAGCCTGGCTATTGGTATCAGAAGGATTCCGAGAATCGCATAAATGGATAAAATATCTCCTTCGAAAAAGGCGGAATTGATAATTCCGAAAATCAAAAGCAAAAACATTCGCCAGGCAAAACGAGGGCGGAAATCTTCACCACGCTTCTCCTGGTTGTGCATCTGGATGTAAAAGGTCAAGCCAAATAACAAGGCAAACATGGCATACGATTTACCTCCGAAAAGGAAAAACATCGTATCCCAGATGATCGTATCAATGGATGCCATCCATGCAGGGATGTTTTCCGGCACATAATAAAAATCGAAGTGCTCGATATTGTGCAGTAACATGATGGAAATGATGGCGAAACCACGCAATGCATCAACGACATAAAACCTTTTACTTTCTGCAATCATGAGTTTTTGATTAGTGATGATTAAATCCGGAATTCAAAATTAAGGAAATAGACCGTTGACGGTGAAAGTAGTTGCTAAAAGTAGTCGGGTTTAAAATTAAAGAGCTGCCAATGAGGGGGAAGTGTGTTTTTTGGCGTTTGAAAAAGTAGTGCGAATAGAGTCTGGGAAATTTAACATTTCTTGTTGCTACTGGCAGAAAAAGCAACTATTCATTAGAAATTTACAGGCTTGTTGCTCCGAAGAGTTCCTATTTTCATCACCCGCTCTTCAAACTCTTCACGAGGCACAGCCGATCGGTTGCGGGCCCTGGTGCGGTAGTTGTAAATTGTGCTGAGGGAATAACGCAAGAAGGAGGCTATTTTCACACTATCGGTAATGCCCAGCCTAACCAGTGCAAAAATGCGCAACTCAGTATTTAGCTTTTCACCACTCCTGGGTTCTGAGGTTTCTTCATCGCTGAGCAAAGCATTGAATTCATCTACAAAAGTGGGGTATAGGTTGAGAAAGATGGTGTCGAAATGGTGATAAAGCTCTTCCACTTCGGTTTCGATCAGAGAGGTTGATTTCAGCATCTTAAACAGCTCCTGATGCTCTCCGTTAACAGCCTTTTTGTTCAATGTTTTTCGGTAGTTTTCCAGCTTGTTGATGTAAGTAGAGCAGAGATCAAAGAAGTGCGCAATGTATTCCTCTTTTATCTGGTTTGAATCTATAAGCAGGGCATTACGATCGTTTAATTGTTCGTTTTTTCTGCTTATGTCGCTGTTTAGGCGGATCAATTCTTTGTTCATCTCATCCAGTTCGCTGCGGATTCTTGAAACCTTGTCCATTTGTTTGTACACATAGATGACCGCCACAATCAGAAAAAGGGAGAGCAAACTGATCAGGGATAGAAACAACCACAGCTGGCTTTTTTGATGCTCTATTTTTTCTTTGTAATTGGCATTGATAAATGTAAAAAACTGCGTAAGATAGTAGGTTCTGAACTGAACGTTGCAAAACAAAGCATCGTTGAGGGCTACCTGCGAATATTGAAAGGCCCGTTCAATATTTCCCTGTTCATAAGCCAGGGCAGCCAGGTGTTGAATGGAAGAGTTATCTTTGGTTGACTTTCGGATGTCATTGATGGCAGATAAAGCAAAGAATCGTTGACTTTTTTCTGCTTCTCCCGTTATTTCGTGCAGCAGTCCCTTTAAAAATGTAACCATAGCATAATTCTCATTTTCAGGGTTGATCTCCCGAAGCATATTGGTCAACAGTTGGTTGGCGGACTGAGTGTCTCCGCCTTCTATGAGGCTTTCGGCCTGATTGATGCGGAAGAACATTGATGCCGGATTCAATGCCTGCATCAGAGAATCACGGTAGATTCTGGTTTTTTGATTATACTCGGGAAGGCGCACATTGGCTGCATAATAATTGAAGAACAATCGCCAGGCATAATAGTAGTCAGGCAACAGTGACTCCGGAAGTGAATTCTTATTAATGCTCCGGAGGATGGTTTCTGCTTCGCGAAACATTCCCGTGGAAGAGTACAAAATGACGAGTTGAAGCTGCGTGTTTTTAACATTTTTCGGGGTATTTGCACTCTTCAGTGCCTTTTCGGCATACACAATGGCCGAGTCGATCTGATATTTTCGGTAGGCCTCATAGAGCCGGGTGCTGAGATCATAAATTCCCTGTTGTGCAGAACTTTCCTGAAGCCACTCTTTAAGCAGGGAGAGCTCCTCTTCCTTTTGTTGTTCAAATTCCTGCTTTGCAGCAATGGTCTGATCCAGGCTGTCCAGGATCGCCTCTGCACTTGTACTGGCAAGCGTACTGGTTGATGAAGTTAACAAAATGAAGAACAGGAAAATGGTTTGTCTCATGGCGTTGATTGTTTGCCTTTTTACTTGTGCAGGGTAAAATTAATTAAAATTGCACAAAAGTCATGAGGTGATAAAGATCTCTGCCGGACAAATATCGAAGATTCATCGATTTATTGTACTTTAGTGGGTTAAATAAAAAGGTGATTTTGATGAAAAAAATATTTTTGATTTGTATAATTTCATTGATCGGTTTTTTGCTTTATGCTCAAAGCCCTGTTTCTGCTGAAGATCCTCTGATTGAATATACAGGCCGCATTGACTTTTCCAAACCCGAAGCTCCCTCTTTTGCCTATTCCGGAGTGAGTATCAGGGCTTGTTTTGAAGGGAGTCGTGCCGTTGCCATTCTGGAAGATGAAAAAGGGGAGAACTTCTACAATGTTATTCTGGATGGTGAAGTGGTACGAACAATCCATACTGCTAAAGGAGAACATACTTACGTATTGGCTGATGGACTAACCGGGACAAATCACGAGATAGAACTCTTTAAACGCACAGAAGTCAGCTTTGGTAAAACAACTTTCAGAGGTTTTGAATTGGAATCCGGGGCAACCTTGAAACCGCTGTTTACCAAACGTAACCATCTTATTGAATTTATTGGAAATTCCATTACCTGCGGCTATGGAAACGAAGGACTGAATGGGGAGACTTTTGGGCCGGAGACAGAAAACCATTACCTGACTTATGCTGCCATTACTGCCAGGAATTTTAATGCCCGCCATATAGCCGTTTCAAAGTCAGGTATTGGGATTTATCGCAACTATGACGGGCCGGCTGAAGGGAATGAGGATTGTATGCCTAATTTTTATGACCGTATCTTTTTGTATGATGAGACTCCAAAATATGACTTCGCAGAGCAACCAGACGTTGTTTGCATTAATTTGGGAACGAATGACTTTAGTACCATTGGAGGCGATTCTGCATTATATGTCAGTAACTATTTGCGGTTAATCAATACTCTGCAGACAAAATATGATCATCCCCGGATTGTTTGCTTGCTTGGATCTATGATGAATGGAGACGTTCTGGAGGAGGTGAGAGGATATCTCAAATATATTGTAGAAACAGCCAATGACAAAGGAAACGGTTCTGTCACCTTTTTTGAGATGTCGC
>DHQK01000140.1:0-14597 GCA_002411085.1 Marinilabilia sp. UBA5340
GAACAGATTCTTCAACAAGCTCAAAATGACATCAAGATTGAACTTTTTAGCCAACCTCTATCATTCACTTTTTTGGACTTAACAATCAACTCGTATTCAATCAATAACAACAAAAATTAATGGTATGAAGAAACAAGTTGGAATTTGGATGAACACTGACAAGGCAGTGTTGGTAAGTTTATTGAACGGAAAGGAAGAAAATATCCAAACCATCGAGTCAGAAATTGAATCACGTTCCCACAATCCAAGGGAGATGAAACCCGGTTCAAGAACCGGTACTGTTCTTATGGATGTGGACAAAAAAATGACCCAACGCAAAAATCACCAGATGCATGAATATTTTGAAAAGGTTATGCATTCAATAGCTTCAGATACAGGAGAAATTTATATATTCGGACCAGCAAATACCAAGAAACATTTTGAAAAAGAACTGAAGAAGCATGCCCAGTTCAATGCATTGAAGTTGGAAATTGAGTCGGCAGATAAAATGACCCAGCCACAGATGGTGGCCAAAATTAAGCAACATTTCGTCCCTAATGGAAGCCATAAGAATTAACCCTATAAAAAGTCGTATGCAGCAGATTATTTTAAAAATAACTTCCGGTGCCTGCCTTCAAAAGGCGGGCATCATTCTGTTTTTACTTTTCCTACCTTTTGTTTCCGCCAACATGCAAAACACTGAGAAACATCCTTACTCGCAAGAACAGGAGGAGATGGTCAGAACGCAGATCATTGCCCGTGGAATAAACAACAAAGCTGTTATTGAGGCTATGCGTAATGTTCCCCGCCATTTATTTGTTCCCTATAACACAAGAACTTTTGCGTATAATGATCAACCGCTGCCTATAGGTCATAATCAAACTATATCTCAACCATATATTGTGGCATACATGACTCAGGCTCTTGATGCTAAAGCCGGTGACAAGGTACTGGAGATCGGGACGGGCTCCGGTTATCAAGCTGCCATACTTGCTGAAATGGGTGTTGAAGTATATACCATTGAAATTATTCCGGAACTGGCGGAAACAGCTAAAAGAAATCTAAAGAGAACAGGCTATGACAACGTGCATACATATTGTGGCAACGGTTACAACGGATGGCCTGATGAAGCCCCTTTCGATGCAATTATTATCACAGCTGCACCCGAAAGCATTCCCCAGGCTTTAGTAGATCAATTAAAAACTGGAGGCACAATGATTCTGCCTGTGGGACCGCGAGAGAGTACTCAGACATTAAAAAAAGTGGTGAAGAAATCCAAAGGTATCAGGCAAACGACTCTCCTTCCCGTTCGTTTTGTTCCCATGATCAAATCTTACAACTAATTTTTTACCGGAATGGATTGGGAAAACGAATTGAGTACGCTTTTGGAAGAACGAAATATCACATTGATTGTCAAATATCTTATGGCATCGCCACAAGATATTCCTGCCATCATTGAATTGACAAAAAAGAGAAATGAGAAAATTGCATGGAGAGCAGCCTGGGTTCTTGATCATCTGAATATGCACCGACCGGAAGTGACGCATCCTTATCTGCCCGAATTGCTCCAAATACTTAAAGAAACAGATTTTAACGGCGTACGAAGATCTTTACTCAAGATTATCATAAATTCTTCGTCAAAAATCAATGAAGACGGCGAATTATTGGATCTTTGCTTTCAGTGGACCATTTCCCCGGCTATTCCCATAGCTGTCAGAGCTCATGGCATGCAGTACATTTATAATCTTCTCCCCAAATATCCGGAACTGGAAAATGAGTTCATCATATCTTTAGAAACGACCAGGGAAGATGCAAGCAAAGGGATACAATCCAAAGCCCGGAAAATACTATCAGCCCTTGGAAAAACTAAAAAATGAGTCCAATCAAAACTTTATTGGATTTTGTTTTACTAAATCAAATGAAAATATTCATTTCAGTTTTTCTTTAAACTGTTTACGAAATTTTGTCATTTTAGGATTAATGACCACCTGGCAATAAGGCTGATCCGGGTTGTTCTCAAAATAATTCTGATGATAAGCCTCTGCCACATAGAAATCACCGGCAGGACTTAATTCTGTTACAATCTGGCTATTAAAAACATCCTGACGCTTTAACTCCGACATTATCTCTTCTGCATCTTTTTTCTGAGATTCATTCTGATAGAAAATGACCGAACGGTATTGAGTCCCAACGTCAGCTCCCTGACGATTCAGCGTGGTTGGGTCATGAACAGAAAAGAAAACAGTCAATATTTCTTTAAAGGATATTACTTCAGAATCAAAATAAATACGCACTACCTCGGCATGCCCCGTTAATCCGGAACAGACCTCGCGATATGTGGGATTGGCAATTTTACCACCACTGTATCCAGATTCGACTTTAGTTACTCCCTCCAATTCTTCAAAAACGGCTTCAATACACCAAAAACAGCCCCCTCCAAGGATTGCTGTAGATGCGGCATTATTACTGGCATGTGTCATAATACTCATAAGTGTTATTAAAAAAGCAATTACTATTTTTTTCATCTCTAAACTGAGTCTATATAAATTAAGACTAAATCTTATTTATCCAACAAAATGGATAAACAATTGGTTCAGGTTGTACCCCTTCATTTACCTTAAAACTCTATCTTTGCAAAAAAAAAGATTGCATACAAATTTCAATATATCTGATTGGCTGCCTACCACCCCAAAAGAGGTGAAGGCCCATGGTTGGGACGAACTGGATGTCATTCTCTTTTCGGGCGATGCTTATATCGATCATCCCTCTTTTGGAGCTGCAGTAACAGGCCGCGTGCTTATCGACCTGGGACTTAGAGTAGCCATCGTGCCACAACCTAACTGGCGGGATGATTTAAGAGATTTCAAAAAGCTGGGATCCCCCCGTTTGTTTTTTGGGGTCACCGCCGGTAATATGGATTCAATGGTAAATCATTATACGGCAGGCAGACGCTTGCGTTCCAATGATGCTTATACTCCCGGCGGAAAATCAGGGTTTCGCCCTGATTATGCCACAGTTGTATATACCGACATATTAAAAAAGTTGTTTCCTGATGTCCCTGTTATTCTGGGCGGCATAGAAGCCTCTTTGCGCCGGTTCACCCATTTCGACTATTGGAAAAATCAGCTTCAGCCAAATATTTTAAGCTGGACAAAAGCTGATATGCTATTTTACGGAATGGCTGAAAAACCATTGACCGAATTGGTAAAACTGCTACAAAAGGGAGTGCCTCTGGAGCGCCTGGATACTATTCCGCAAACCGCTATACTACAAGACAAAAACCTCTCTTTACCAAAAAATAAGAAATGGAAAGATATTGAGCTTTTTTCTCATGAGGAATGTGTGATGGACAAGAGTAAATTTGCCCGGAATTTTAAGCATATCGAACAGGAATCGAACCGGATGCATCCGGCACGATTGCATCAGGTGTGCGGCAACAGGAGAATTATCGTAAATCCGGCATTGCCGCCCCTCAAGGAGAAAGAAGTGGATTATTCTTACGACCTGCCTTACACCCGTTTACCCCATCCACGGTATCATAACAAAGGAGCGATTCCGGCTTATGATATGATTAAAAACTCGGTAAATTTGCATCGCGGATGTTTTGGTGGATGCAGTTTTTGCACCATATCGGCACATCAGGGAAAATTCATTAGTTCGCGCTCCGAAAAATCCATACTTAAAGAAGTCACCCAGATTGCACAAAGTGAAGGTTTCAAAGGCTATGTTAGTGATCTGGGAGGTCCCAGCGCAAATATGTACAAAATGCAGGGACGGGATCTCACAATTTGCGAACAATGCAAACGACCTTCCTGTATCTTTCCGGCCGTATGTTCCAATTTAGAGACGTCTCATGCTGCGCTCACCGAAATATATCGCAAAGCAGATCAAATACCGGGAATAAAGAAAACTTTTATTGGCAGTGGGGTGCGTTACGATATGCTTCTCAACAACAAAGCTTCTGAACACGAAAAAAGCAGTCACAAAGCATATATCAAAGAGTTAATCACCAAGCATGTGTCTGGACGATTAAAGGTGGCTCCCGAACACACATCGGATAAAGTGCTGCGCACCATGCGCAAACCTTCATTTGGACTTTTCAAAAAGTTTACACAGATTTTTGATAAAATCAATAGAGATTCCGGTCTCAACCAGCAGATTATTCCTTATTTTATCTCAAGTCATCCTGCTTGCGAAGAGAGAGATATGGCCCTTCTGGCTGCAGAAACCAAAACACTCAATTTTAATCTGGAACAGGTTCAGGATTTCACTCCCACTCCCATGACACTTGCTACTGTAATGTATTACACCAGACTGAATCCTTATTCTCTGGAAGACGTGTATGTAGCCCGTTCCAAAAATGAAAAAGCCGGTCAGCGACAATACTTTTTCTGGTATAAGCCTGATATGAGGAAAGACCTGGAACGCAAGATCAAAAAGGCCGGGTGGCTGGATGTTCTGAAAGTTCTTTTTCCCGATAAACACTTCACCTCTAACCCAATAAAAAAACACAATCACAACAAGAAAAAAGGATCCTTTCGAAAAAAATGAACATCATAAATTCATTCTTCATGAAGAGTCTCTCTTCTTGGCAATAATCCTCGTGTTATTTATTCATGAATCAGGTTAAATCATTCCATCTATAATCTGTTTTAATAACAGATTTCTCTGCCAAAAAGCTCGAGACAATACCATAATCACCTGCAGGTTAATCCCTTGAAGTCAATTCATATTTACCAATGATATACTGACATTCCAATGCAGAGAATAATCAGAAAAATTGGTCAAGTGTGAATATTGAAACTTTTTGTTAAAATTCACGTTAAATTTTTTTTATATATAAATATAAAAGAAAAATAATATATAACTTATTGTATAACTGATGTATTAACAGTTTGTATCTATGAAAATAACTTGGGGGTTTGTAAAATTTATTATATGTACAATTGCACTTTTAAATATTAATCAGAATGCTATTGATGCCCAAACATCAAATATCGCATTTGACAGAGTAACAATCAAAGATGGGTTATCACAATCAACAGTAAACCATATCATCCAGGATAAACATGGATTTATGTGGTTTGCAACTTATGGTGGGTTAAACAAGTATGACGGATATTCCTTCACAGTTTACCAGTACGATGAAAGTGATAGCACCAGTTTGGGTAGTAACAATAATGAAGTTTTATTCGAAGACAGCAATGGATTTATATGGATTGTAAACAATGGAAACATAGGTTTAGAAAGATTTGATCCGGAGACAGAAAGATTTCAACGAATCAGACATGATCCGAACGATTCCAATAGCATAAGCAGTAATACGGTACATCATGTAATGCAGGACAGCAAGGGCAATGTTTGGGTAAGCGCTGATAATACCCTCAATCTTGTTATTCCCAATGAAGATAGAGAAGCCAAAGTTCGTTTTAGACGTTTTAACACACCCGGATACAACTTCACAAGAATTTTTGAGGATTCGAAGGGTAATTTATTGCTAATGGGTAGTGCTTTGTACTATTTTGATCGTGATAAAGAAACCATCACGCAATCCATAGCACTTCCTGCCGATCGTGTTATTTCCTACGTGGAGGATAAAAAGGGAAACATAATTGCAGGCACATTTGGTCAGGGGGTTTTCAAACTCGACTGGGATGAAAATAGCGAAACCTATAAGCTTGGTGATAATTCTAAAATAAATCCTGCACCCAATAGCCGGAGCGTTGTTACAATTGATGATTTCGGAACGATTTGGATTGGAACAGAAACAAGAGGGCTGTTTCGATACAACCCTGAAACCAACCAAAGAGTTAACTTCGTCCCCGACAGATTAAACCCTAACGCCATTAGTGATGGCAATATTTACTCTCTTCATATTGATCGTTCTGGTGTTCTATGGATTGGAACCTACAGTCAGGGTCTGAATAAAGCAGATTTATATCGAAAAAACTTTGTTCATTTCACATCAACTCCGGGTGATGAAAACACCATGAGTGGAAGTACCATTTCTGGTATATCCAGCAACAATGCCAAAGAACTTTGGGTAGGAACACGCGATGGTGAAGGGATCAACCGGTTTGTTTTCAACGAAACTGAAGAACCCAATGTTTACCATTACCTGAACAACCCCAATGATCCGAACAATATACTTGATATCAGTTGTCTTAGCCTTCTTCAACGAAGAAATGGTGAGGTGTGGGTCGGTTCTCAAGGTTATGTCACCAAAATAATTCCAGAGCCAGCTGGTTCCGGAAGAAGCCCACAAGTATCCAGGTATAGAAAGGGAGAATGGACATTTAGCTTGTTCGAAGACAGCAAGGGAATAATATGGGGCGGCACATGGGACGGGGGATTGTGGCGTTTTGACGAAATTACGAACGAATTTGTTAATTACTTACACGATCCCAATGACCCGAATAGTTTGTGCGATAATATTGTCTGGTCGATAGGAGAAGATCAATATGGGAATTTATGGATTGGAGGTCATACCAATGGATTAAGCATTTTACCTCAAAGCCAGCGGGATAAACCCAATCCCAAATTTGTTAACTTCCGGTACGACAAAGACGAAAAAACCAGTATCAGCAATAATACTATTAATGCCATATACTGTGATCCCTCAGGAACCGTATGGTTGGCAACCGGAAGAGGCATTAACAAAGTGGTTGACAATAACAATGTTTTGGCAAACATCAATTTTGAGAGCGAACTGAATTTTGAAAAGTACTATAAGGAAGACGGACTACCTGCCGATGGAATATTAGGAATTGTGGAAGACAGGTCTGGAAATCTATGGATGACTTCTACAAACGGGATCAGTAAGTTTAATGTTACAGACACTACCTTTACCAATTATTCAGAAAGCGATGGTTTGCAAGGCAATGAATTTAGGGAAAATGCATATTTTATAAACAATGAAGGAAGAATCTTTTTTGGTGGAACGAATGGAATGAATGCGTTTTATCCTGAGGACATTAAGGCCAATCCGTTTTTGCCGGAAGTTGTTTTAACTGATTTGCAGATTTTGAACAAGTCCGTAAAGCCGGGACAAAAGATAAATGGTGAGGTTATTCTCTCACAACCAATTCACATGACCTCTTCTATTTCTTTATCTCACAAAAATAATATGATCGTTCTGGATTTTGCCGCATTGCATTATGCCAAACCATCCAGCAATAAATATGCTTATTTCCTGGAAGACTTTGATGAAAATTGGAATTATACAGATAAAAGAAGTGCAACTTATACCAATCTGGATCCAGGCACTTATACATTCAGGGTAAAAGCAACAAATAATGATGGGATATGGAAGGATGAAGGCACCTCTATTTTAATTGAAGTCAGGCCTCCCTGGTGGGCAACTATCTGGTTCCGGTTATTGATCGTTGCCTCTATAGCTGGTCTTGTTTTTTGGTTTATCTCTTATAAAACCAAGCGACTGAAGCAGAATCAAAGAACCCTCGAATCAAAGGTAAAAGAAGCAACAGATAAGGTGAGTGCACAAAATTCAAAACTCACAGAGGCACAGGCCAAATTAACGAACATCATGGATGATGTTAAAAACCAATTAGGGAAAGCATCAGAAGAGCTTCTTGATGCGAGTAACCGCCAAGCTTCAACCTCTGAAGAGATATCAGCCTCCATGGAAGAAATAACAAGTGAAATGGGTGAAAATGCAAGTAACATGCATCGAATGCTTGAAACAGTGAAAAAAGTAGAAGAGGAAACCCAGGAAAGTGTAAAAATTGTATCCCAAACATTAAATTCTATCAATAATATCTCCGAAAGTATTGGCTTTGTTTCTGAATTTGCCAGAATGACCAACCTTCTTTCGCTTAATGCTGCTATTGAAGCTGCCAGAGCAGGAGAACACGGCAAGAGTTTTGCTGTTGTTGCAGCCCAGGTTAAAAAACTTGCAGATCAATCTTCTGAAGCTGCAAAGAATATTCAAAAACTATCTGAATATGGTCAAAAGCAATCTCAGGAAGCTAATGATAAGATCATTGAATTGAATAAAATAATGAACGAAATGGTAGGCACCATCTCCGAAGCAAACCAATCCATCCAGGTTCAGTCCATTGAAGCAAACAATGTCAATTCGGCTATTTTGCAAATGTCATCGTATATTTCCAATACCTCAATTTTAGCAGAAAAACTGGATGATGCCATAAATTCTTTAACTCTTGAAGAAGAGTAGTATTACCCAGTATTTTCTCAACCCCAAATACTGTATATCAAATACTTACACATCAACCTAATGCTTTCATTGTTTTCTGTTTTCAAACAGAATAAAAACATTTTGAAAGTATTAGGTTGTAAGTTATACACCTAAAACCTAAGGTGGAAAATTCCTTTTTTACAAATATTGTAATACTTATTTGAGACTTTAAACAACTGAAGTAATTCTTTATCTTTGTAAAAGATTATATTGTCCACTAAAATTTTATAGCGTATTTTTTAACTTTAGAATTGTGATTTTCCGTCCGCGGATATTCATCTATTATTTATTTAAATCCGTAAAAAACAGCATATTTTAATTTCAAATAACTGTATTGGATTAAATTGTCGGTTTTCATCATTCCAACATATTATTATATCTAAAGTTATTCAAAACAACCCAATCTACATCTACTATGAAACGAATTCTTCTTCCTATATTTTTCATTGCCATTACAGGTTGTGCCGAACTTGCACAAATTGCCAAAGAAATTGATACCAATCGCCCCCTTTCGCAAACTGAGGTGATCAGTGGACTGAAACAGGCGCTAACTATTGGTGCAGATTCTGCTGCCTCTGAACTTTCAGTGCTTAATGGTTATTACAGGGATCAATTGGTTAAAATCACACTGCCTCCCGAAGCTCAAGTGGTTACAGAAAATATCTCCAAACTGCCGGGTGGAGAAAAACTGGTTGAAGACGTGGTTTTGAGAATTAACAGATCGGCTGAAAATGCTGCAAAAGAAGCGGCCCCCATATTTGCCAGAGCCATCACTGATATGACAATCAGTGATGGCTTTAAAATCCTGAGAGGAGAAAAAGATGCGGCCACCCAATATCTTAAATCCCAAACCTATCAGGAGTTGTACCGCCTTTACCAGCCAAAAATAAAAAGCAGTCTGGACAAAGAAATTGTAGGAAACCTGTCGACCAACGAATCATGGGAAACGCTTACAGGCCAGTGGAACAGAGTGGCCGGCTCTATTGTGGGTAAAATGGCTGATTTGAAGACTGTGGATACCCAACTGGACAGTTATCTTACCGAGAAAGCACTGGATGGACTTTTCCTGAAACTGGCCCTGGAAGAAGAAAAAATCAGGAAAGATCCAAAGGCCCGTGTCACTGCCCTGCTTAAAAGAGTTTTTGGTCAGTCCTGATCAAAAAGACGCCCTTGCCAGGTATTGCGTTCCTTCATTTGCTTGCGTACAATTTCCACCAGCTGAAAGTTTTTAAGGCCCCAACGAGGTGCCATTAGTAAATTGTATGGTGCCTGACTCGCCAATCGCTCTACAACAATTGCAGGATTGAGCCGTTCAAGAAACGCAATTACCAAATTGGTGTATTCTTCGGGTTGCAACACCCGAAAACCTGAGGGATCTTTTTCAAATTTACGTCCCATATCAGACCCTTTAACATACTGAAGCTGATGCAATTTAAGGTAACTCAAAGGTAACTTTGAAAGTACCTCCGAATGCTTCAGCATCATCTCATCGGATTCTCCCGGAAGCCCCATTATTAAATGTCCCCCGACTGGAAGACCTGCTTTGTGTAATTTCAGAATAGCATCACGGGTTTCTTCAAAAGTATGTCCCCGATTCACCTTTTTCAAGGTCTCCTCATTGGTGGATTCAATTCCCAACTCCACCACTACATAGTGTTTTTTCTGTAGTTCGGTAAAATAGGAAATTAATTCATCCGGTAAACAGTCTGGTCTTGTTCCAACAACGAGGCCTGTAATTTTTGAATGATCAAGAGCTTCTTGGTACAATCTCTTCAACTGATCCAACGGTCCGTAGGTATTGGTGTAGGCCTGGAAATAGGCCAGATACAACTGATCTGGATATCGATCACGGAAAAAGGAAATACCGGTATTCAACTGGTCGGTGATACTCATTCCCGGCTCACAATAGTCGGGATTAAAGGTATTGTTATTGCAGAATGTACATCCACCACTTCCTTTGCTCCCATCCCTGTTGGGGCAGGTAAAACCTACATTGAGAGAAAGTTTCTGAACCCTGTTGTTAAACTTATTTCGTAAAAAATTACTGTAATCATTAAATGGATTGCTATGGCCCCACGGATATTTTTCTGACATGAAATCCTTTTTGCCACAAAGATAAGAGAAAAAAATCACCTGGCTTTTTTCACCAGAGTGGAAGCAATGACATCAAGCGATACCACCTGATTGACAGCACCTAACTTAATGGCTTCATTGGGCATTCCAAAGACAACACATGTTTTTTCGTCCTGCGCTATGGTATAAGCACCGGCTTGTTTCATTTCCAGTAATCCCTGAGCACCATCATTCCCCATCCCTGTCATGATGATACCTACAGCATTTCGGCCGGCACTATATGCGGTAGAACGGAAGAGTACATCCACACTGGGGCGATGGCGATTCACCAGTTGACCGCCGGCAATTTCTACATAATACCTGGCACCGCTCCTTTTCAGGAGTGTGTGCTTGTTTCCGGGAGCTATCAGAGCCCGGCCACGAATCACGGTGTCATTGTTCTGTGCCTCTTTAACCGAAATGTCGCACATCTCATCCAACCTGTTGGCAAAAGATCGTGTAAAATGTTCAGGCATGTGTTGCACAATCACAATGCCGGGGCTGTCATGCGGCAAGCTTTGCAGAATATGTGCCAGCGCTTCCGTTCCCCCAGTTGATGCGCCTATCACAACGACTTTCTCAGTCGTTTTAATCATACTGCCATGTTTTCCTCCGGAAGGAATCACAGCATCCGCGGAATAACGGGGTTCCACTTTTATAACTGGTGGAACAGTAAATTTTTTTCGGGGACGTGTATGTCCTGCAGCAAAAATAACATCACAGATACGAATTCGTGATTCTTCGAAAAACTCCTTCGTATCCATCTTGGGCTTGGTAATGATTTCTACGGCACCATATTCCAGGGCTTTGAGACCGGTTTCTGTTCCTTTTTGGGTAAGACTCGAAATAATAACCACCGGCAGCGGGTGTTGAGACATGATACGCTTCAGAAAGGTGAGGCCATCCATACGAGGCATTTCCACATCAAGGGTAATAACATCGGGAGCTTCCCTAAGCATTTTCTTTGCCGCCACAAATGGATCAGAAGCCGTGGCCATAAGCTCCAAACGGCTGTCAGATGCAATAATACGAGAAAGTGTCTGCCTTACAACCGCTGAATCATCAACAACAAGTACTTTTATTTTGCCCATTAAAAGAATCTTTTAAGCTGAATTATCTTGCTTTACACAAATGTAAAAAATATCCGGCGCTGATGGTCTATTCTTCCTTGTTTTTACGAAAAACAGTGGGACGCACCCCGGTTAGCGGTAAGTTCATGTCAATCAATGATTCCGAATGACCAATAAAAAGATAACCACCAGGCTTCAGGTGCCTTAAAAGCTTTGAAACCACCATTTTCTGAGTAGGGCGATCGAAGTAAATCAGCACATTTCGACAAAATATCACATCAAAACGCTCTGGTACTTTAAAAGTATCATCCATGAAATTGATTCTGCTGAACTGAACTTTGTTTCTGATTTCAGGCACCACTTTAAACAGCTTTTTATTGGAATCTTTACTTCGCATAAAATACTTGTGAAGCATATATTTGGGAACAGGCAGGACTCTTTGCTCGGTGTATACGGCATTGATGGCCATACGCAAAATAGCAGTGGAGATATCGCTGGCCCGGACATAATAATCGATTTGACTCCGTCCTTTGAGAAAATCATCTATTACCATGGCAATATTGTAGGGTTCTTCTCCGGATGAACATCCAGCACTCCAAACCCGGAATAGTTGCCCACTGCTATGTTCCAAAAATCTGGGCAAAACAACTTCTCGGAGAAGTTCAAAATGCACAGGTTCTCTGAAGAAATCTGTCTTATTTGTGCTTACTGCATCAATCATGTGAATAAGTTCGGTAGAAAAGCCTTCCGGACTCAGCACAAATTTGGTGTATTCTGCAAAGGAAAATAATTTGAGTGCGGTCAACCGTCTTTTTAGCCTGGCCTGAAGCATTACTTTTTTGGCGATGGGCATTTTTATTCCGGTTTCCCGGGTAATTATATTGGACAAAGTGCCAAAATCCTTGTCGGACAGTTCGGCTTTGTAAACGTTTTGAATAGATTCCATTTTTCAGTTATGTATCTGGCTCTTTTAACTTGTCATCTACATGAAACAGACATTTTATAAACTGGCTGAAAGCCTTTGAGCAATAGCCCGGGACTATTGCTCAAAGGCTTTCGCCCTTTTAAAAACATAATCTTACTTCATCAAAAAAGCATTTTATGTTTTTGGGAATTAAGCAGGTCCAATTTTGACCCGGTTTACCTGCCTTTAAAACCTTTGAAAATCATCATCAGAATGATTGTCTCCCATTTTCAGATCGATTCCCTTGGAGGAAGCTTTTGGAGCAACGGTTTCTTCTTCATAATAATCGTCCTCATCAACAGGTGCAACTATTTTCTTCTTCTGGATCTTTCCTTTGCCTTTCTGCTGTTTTTGTTTCTTTGCTCTTCGTTTTTGATCAAGTACAAAGTAAGATACAACCTCTCGCATTTGCTCTGCCTGTCCTGATAGCTCTTCTGAACTTGAAGCCATCTCTTCTGAAGCAGCGGCATTTTGCTGAATCACCTGATTCAGTTGTTGGATCGCATTGTTAATTTGATCAGCACCTGAGTTCTGTTCCATACTGGCAGCAGCAATTTCCTGCACCAACTTGGCAGTCTTTTCAATATCAGGAACTATTTCAGTGAGCTGACGCCCAGCTTCTTCTGCGATCTCCACCCCACTACCTGATAATTCATCTATCTCTTCGGCAGCAATTTGTGATCTCTCAGCCAGTTTTCGTACCTCCTCAGCGACAACAGCAAATCCCTGGCCATGTTCACCAGCACGGGCAGCTTCCACAGCTGCATTGAGTGCCAGAATATTGGTTTGATATGCAATATCTCCAATAATAGAAACTTTGGCAGCAATTTCTTTCATCGATTTAGCTGCTACGTTGGTACTCTCACTTCCTTTTCTTATACCAGAAGCTGCCTGAAGCGCAATTTTCTCTGTTTGTTGGGCGCTATCGGTGTTTTGTTGAATATTGGCAACCATTTGTTCCATCGACGAAGAGATTTCCTCTGCCGATGATGCTTGTTCACTGGCTCCCTGCGACATCTGCTGAGAAGTAGAACTCATTTCCTGACTTGCACCTGTAATGTTATCAGCGCCTCCCATAATATCTCCAATAATATCTCTCAACTGTTCTACCATGTGTTGCAACGCACGTGAAAGCTGACCTATCTCATCTTTTCGTTCAGTATATTCCTTTTCAATATTGGAAGCCAGGTTTCCTTCAGCAATTTCTTCAGCAAAGCCAACCCCTCTTGAAATACCACTGGTAATAGCGCGTGTGATAACAAAGGCAAGAAATACACCCAGTCCCAGACCAATCAATATAGCCAGAATGATAAACATATTACCTCTTGCATAAACTTCATCGCCCCGTGCTATCTCATCATTGGCTTGTTGCCGGTTCATTCTAATCAACTCAATGATATTGTCCATTACAGCCTGATGCTTATCGGAAGACTCTTTGGTAATGGCAAAAGTCATTTCGTCATATAACCTGGCGGCCTGTTCCGCCTCATGACTGATAATATTAAAATGAGTAAAAACTTCTTCTGCTGCTGGTCGCATCTTTTCATCATAATATTGCTGAGCCTGCTGCAGATTTCCTCTGTTGATCATGCTTTTAATCTCATGAACTGCTTCGTGAAACTGGTTATGGTTTCGGCGCATGTCCCGTATACTGGCATTTATAACTGCATTCTGGGTACTAAAATCAGGAATCCAGGATCCAAAGTTACAAGCTGTCGCATCTGCCCCACCATCAAACGTGCTCCGGTCATTGATGGCACTTTGAGCCTGAACCATCAATGAATAGTGATCTTTCATAAACATCTCCAGGTTACTGACAACCTTCATTGGTTCCAAAAGGTCAATTTCCAGAAGTCGGGCATGCATTGGATCCACTTTCTGGACGTTGATGTTTCGCCAATCTTCGATATCCTTGAGTATCTTATTAAAAACAGGTAATTCTGCCTCATTATGTTCCAATTCTTTATACAGATTTTGTGCTTCAATATATTTGCTTCTGGCAGTTTGGATATTTGAGATGATTTGCTGACGCTCCATTCTGGTAAGTTTGGTGTTCAGCAATTTTATATAACCACTCTGAACTTTTTCCAATTCAGCTTCCATTTGCCCAAGACTATAAACCGCGGGCATGTTTTGCTCACTCACATTGTGAAATGATTCCCCAATGTTGCTTGTGCTTATCATTCCGGTAATACCTATAATCAGCGCTATTACTGATATCGATGCAAAACCGATCACTATTTTCTGACCTATC
>DHQK01000140.1:14839-29473 GCA_002411085.1 Marinilabilia sp. UBA5340
GTTCTTCTTGTTGATGCGCTGCTACCTCTCTGGCTTCCTGAATAGCCTTCAGGCTGATCAGATCGTCTGATGTCAATACCTTGTCAATGTTTAACACCATAAAAAACTTATCATTGACACGAGTCATTCCTGAAATAAAGTCCGAACGGAATTTACTTCCAATACTGGGAGGAGGTAAAATTTCTTCATCTTTGATTTTTTGTACAGCCTGAACTGCATCCACAAGCAACCCCACCATAACGGTTTCTTCATCTATGTCGGCCTCTACTACCAGGATGCAGGTAGTTTTCGTCCATTTCGCTGCAGTCATCCCAAATTTTATCCGCATATCTATTACCGGCAGCACATTACCCCTCAGATTAATTACTCCTTTCATATATTCCGGAGCTCTTGGCACTTCGGTGATCTCAGTCATTTCCAAGATTTTATGAACTTTACCCACATGCAGGGCAAAAACCTCCTCTCCCAATCTGAACGAGAGATAGGCGTTCATCTTTTTTTTGTCTTCATTATCCATATTCACTTTTTTTAGGGTGGTATTAATAATTATATCTGGATCTTTTCTGAACATTCATTAATCAGGGCATTAACGTCCAACACCAGTGCTATAGAACCATCTCCCATGATGGTTGCTGCAGATATCAATGTCTGTTCATCATACATTTTACCGAGCGGTTTAAGTACAGCCTGTAGTTTCCCAACTACCTGATCAACCGTTAAAGCAATTCGCACTTCATTGTACCGAATTACAATCATCTGCATTTTTTGTGGCGCTTTTCCCCCCACCTTCAATTCTTCGCGTAAATTAAAAAAAGACATTTGCTCGCCTCCGAGGGAAATGAGATTATTGAAACTTTTCTCAACATCAGAATCCCTGACAGGGAATATCCGGTCTATAAGCGACAGTGGGATTACATACTGGGTATTGTTTATCTTTACCAATAAGCCATCGATTATGGAAAGTACCAATGGTAGTGTTATCGTCAGGGTGGTTCCCTTGCCTTTTTCGGAGGAGATATTGACCATCCCCCTGATGGATTGAATATTTCGCATCACCACATCCATACCAACACCGCGACCGGATACTTCTGTAACTTCCTCGTTGGTAGAAAAGCCGGACTGAAATACAAGATTTAGAATTTCACTCTCCGATAAGTCTTCATGCCCTGAAATAATCCCTTTTTCTACGGCTGTGTCATATACTTTTTCGGGATCTATGCCAGCCCCATCATCTACTATTTCTATCACAACATTGGCCCCACTGTAATAAGCTTTAAGCCAAATTGTTCCCTCTTCTGGCTTACTTGCTTCACGGCGTTGTTGAGGGTTTTCTATTCCATGATCAATGCTGTTTCGGAGTATATGAAGTAATGGGTCTGTCAAACTCTCAATCATGGTTTTATCCAGCTCTGTATCCAATCCGGTGGCCTGAAGATTTATCTTTTTTCCAAGTTGACTACTCAGATCATGAACCAGCCGTTGAAAGCGCGTTTGAAGAGTTTCAAGAGGAATCAGGCTAATGCTAAATGTACTGTCTCTAAGTTGTGCTGTAAGTTTTTGTACTGTTTCAGAGACTATTTTTAGTTCCGGAATCTGATGACGGGATGCAATCATATTGAGCCGTTCCTGGGTGATAACCATTTCACTCACCAGATTCATTAATCCATCAATTTTCTCTGTAGAAACTCTAATGGATCCCGATGTACGACGTTTTCCATTTTCTACTTTGGTTGTACGGGATATCTCTTTGTTTGCATCATCAATCATTTCTTTTTGAGACGAAACAACACCAGGAGTGGATAATGGTTCCTGAACGGATGGCGCATAATCCATGGCAAGGCGGGTAACCTCCGAAAGATCTATCTTTTTCTGCCGATCACTTAACTCAGACATTTTTTCACGGAATCTTCCATTTTCAAAAAGATTGGATCGACTGATTCGGTGTACTTCAAAAATGGCATCATCCTCAACAAAAATAAAGACATCACGAATTTCATTGATTGTATGTTCGGTTGCTAAAAATGCATCCCAGAAAAAGTAGGATCTCTCAGGTTGTAATTCAGGGAGAGGGGGCACATTTTGTACTCCCGGAATAGCAAACAGCTCTCCCAATTCCTTTAAATCGTCAAGCAAATAAAATAAGTTCGTACCGTTGGCAAGCACATCTTTATTTGGATAAAAATGAACAAAGTAAGTAGCCATTCCTGCTTCTTCTTCAATGCTTTCTTCTTCATTCCGGCAGCTTTTTACTTTAAGAAGCATTTTCTCTGTTTCACTCTTTACCACCTTATCAATTGCCTTTTCCATTGTTTTGCACTTCTTTTTCAGAGAGGAACTGATATCCTGTCCAGGCTCCTCAAGAAGGTCGCGGAGAAGATCTACCGACTGAAGTGTTACTGCAAGTAATTCGGCGGAGATACATAACTGCCCCGTACGCACCATTTCATAGATATTCTCCATCCGATGTGTAAACTCACTGAGTTTATCAAATCCGAACATGGCTCCTCCTCCTTTGAGCGAATGCATTGCCCGAAAAACACGTTCAACCAATCCCTTGTCATTGGGCGAAAGCTCCAAAGCCATTAGAGCCTGCTCCAGATCTGCGATATTATCCAACGCTTCATCAAAAAATCTGGACTGAAAATTTTCAAAGGAGTTATTCATGGTATATTTTTTACATCTTTTTGTTGATTCTGAATCTATATGAACCGACCAAATAAAATTTTACAATATTGTATTTCAATACATTAAATTGAAATAAATGGTTCGAAATGGCACATAAAATTCCCTTACAGCATGCCAGGGCCACTGCAACAACTATAAATATGATAAGCGGGAATTATTTGATAGCCTTCTCCAGCGGATACAGCTCCTGAACCCGGGAAATAATGGTCTTTATATTAATTGGCTTGGAGAAAAAATCATCGGCGCCTGCTTTCATAAGGGTATCAATGGTATCAGGCTCATTAAGTGCAGAGACAATTACCACCGGAATATCCGAAAAGCTCTGCGTAGCTTTTAAGCGATCAAGCATCTGAAATCCACTTATTTTGGGCATTAATAAATCCAAAAGAATCAATTTTGGTTTCTGTTTATGAATCAACATCCATCCCTCGGATGCAGAAAGAGCCGTTTGCGTTTCGTATCCTACATCTTCAAGCAAAGCTTCCAACAATACGTTGTTGGTTTCAGAATCATCAATAATTAGAATATAATCTGATAATTTCTTTTCCATTATTTTCCCTTTAAGAAGTTTCATCAAATATACGCAGCCATGTAAAAGAATGCTACATTTTGGGGGGTGATATACATCACCGGTGAGGGTGATATGCATCACCACCTATTTATCTTTTGTAGAATCTGAAACCGGAAAATTCTGATTTTACTTGAATCGAACATTAGTAATTTGTATTTTACAGATTCGAATTTTATCTCATGATATACGCTTTACAAGCACCAAATATTTTTTTTTATGAGCAACACTCTAACTCAGCCAGATGCAGTCGACCTTGGTATATGGGCAAAATTGAAAGAGTACATCGAAACACACGGAATTCGCACGTATTTCGAAAAAGGGCAAGTATTATTCTTTCAGGATACGCCAGTTGCCAGTTTCTTTTTTATTCATGATGGTTTGATCAAACTTCATAAACTGCAAGGACGTGACCGATGTTCAATTCTAAAGATCGAAAAAGCTGATCAGTTTGCAGGTCTGTCAGATTGTTTTAACGGGAAATCGCACCATTTCAATGCAACGACCATTACCCAATCTGATGTATCCATTTTGGATGCTGAAATGCTTATAGGCTTTATTAGTTCGGATTCCCGGCTTTCAGAAACACTTATGAATATTCTGGCGCAGGAAGCATTATACTTTCTGGAAAGGCTAAATAACCGTTATCACAAACAACTTCCGGGACGGGTTGCCGATACTCTGTTGTATTTCATGGAGCTGTTCAATGAAGATGATCACTTTTTTTTACCCCTAAGTCGCTCAGAACTTGCTCAATTCGCTGGAACCACAAAAGAAAGCTTCATTCGAACGCTGACAGAATTCAGGAATGATAAAATAATCCAACTTGATGATCGGGAAGTTAAAATTAATAGCATGGAAATTCTACAAACGCTAAGTCGACTGGGATAAAAAATTACGAATCAATGGATAGAAAAATTATCTCTATCCATCCAGACAGGGAATTTCTCCCGAAATTCCTGCAACATTTTCATATCAAGATCAGCTTCCCTAATAACGTTATTATTGTTATAGAACGATGAAAGTACCTCTCCTTTAGGTGAAAAAAGTCTGGAACCACCAGCATAGCTCACAATTGGATCCTTGCCCGTTCTGTTCACCCCAATCACATAGCATTGATTTTCGATAGCCCTGGCTTTCAAAAGCGTTTCCCAGGCATCCTGCCTTACTGCAGGCCAGTTAGCTACATATATGAGGAGGTCGTAATCATTCTGATTGCGACTCCATACCGGGAATCTCAAGTCATAGCAGATCAGAGGCATAATTCTCCAGCCATTATACTCAAAAATCTTCCGTTCATTCCCGGCATAGTAATGTTTTTGTTCCTCCCCCATGCGAAATAAATGGCGTTTATCATAAAAAGAGATTTGCCCCCCTGGAGTGGTAAAGTAGAACCGGTTATACCTAGCGCCCTTTTGCAGAGCAATAGAACTACCACCTATTGCAAATTCATATTTATCTGCCATTTTCTGTTGCCAGAGCGGAACTTTCTCCAGCTCCTTCCGGCTAAATTGCTCAGGATTCATGGAGAAACCTGTTGAATACATTTCGGGCAAAATAACCATAGACGCTTCCCCTGGAATTTGATCAAATAATCCTTCAAAAAGCGCTAAATTCCGGTCAATATTTTCCCAGATCAAATCCGGTTGCAATAAAAATATTTTCATAAATGCACTTTTTCTACAGGCTGGGAAAATTAAAGATTCCTCCTGTTTTCGTTACGCTAAAAATTATGTATTAAAGGCCTGATGACACCTGCGTGATCGGTTAATGAACTCAAAAACAGGCAAATAAAATTCCAGATTATTACATGCCCTTTCAGAATGGTTTCTAATTAATTTTTGGATCATCAGAATAATTCCTACCTATTAGGAACTTTCAACAATCATAATCAAATAAATACGAAAAAGACAAACCATTTCACTGACTAGGACTACCCACTTTAGGGTTGATTCAAAAGTTAAAAAATTTCTTTGAAGGAACGAAATATTAGAACAGGCATCCATATTTGTGATGAGTCTAATTTTTTAACAGAAGACTCTCCATGCTGGCTTCTATAATTTTGCGTACCTCATGATTTTCCATTCCGTGATGGTTGACAATAACGGAAAAAGCCAGCGGATCGCCTGTATCAGGAAAATAATAGCCGGCATATCCCACAACATCGTTCATAGAGCCACTCTTTCCATATATTTTCCCCACCAAAGCTGGCTTTTGCCACATATACTTCAAGGTACCACTTCCTCCATTTTGAGATAGTGAATTTCTATAATCAGCAAAGGATTCTCCTTGATTGTACATAAATTCAAGCATTTCCACCAAAAACCGGGAGGAGATTTTGTTTTGTGGAGCCAGTCCGCTTCCATCATCCGCACTTAAATAAGCTTTTGTTTTGTCGCTCCAAAACTGTTTAATCTGTAACAAACCATTATCCCAAACAGACAATGAAGAATCCTGATTTCTTAATCCCAGTGTCAAAAGCAAATGATCTGCAAAAAGATTGATGCTTTTTTGATTGGTTTCTCTTATAATAGTTTTCAGTTTAGGGGATCTAATCGTTCCAATTTTCTTCCGGCCATCAGTCCACTCATATTTCCTTACTTCCTTCACAGGAATGGCTTTATTGTCTGCAAGAAGATTAGCTATTTCCCGTCCAAGAGATACTCCGGGGTGAGGAAGCGCCCCTTTGACAGGAAAAAAGTTCCGGTCGGCAGGAATTGAGCCTCGTATTTCCCATTCATTTAATCCGGGAACTCCATAAATATAAGCACTGTCCTTGTTATGAGATGCAGATTTTACATACACATCAAAAGCCAGTGGTTCCAGCCATTCACTCCGATCAACAATTGAGCAAAGTTGTCCGGGGGTTGCCGGCGAACGCAAGACAACTTCAAAAGAGTTATCCCGCCAGGTCACCCCATCTGGGGCAGCACCATAATAATTCCCCATATCCTCCCAAAGACGTTTGGAAGGAAAACGAAAAGGATCAAAGACTTTATTTTCTATCACTATCAGTCCATCAATATCGCTGATTCCTTCCATCATCAGAAAAGTTCTTATTTTGGCTAATACAGTCTCAGGACTTTGTTCTGCAAAATACCGCGATCCCAGCGTGGGATCGCCACCTCCTTGTATTACCAAATCGCCATACAAAACCCCGTTTTGCACCTTCCCGTTGACAAAAACATCCGTGGTAAACTTGTAATCCGACCCTAAAAGTTCCAAGGCCGTTGCTGTGGTGACAAGCTTCATCAGACTGGCTGATATCAGGGCTTTCTCCTCGTTGCAGGCAATTATATCCTGGCGGGAGTTTAAATTTCTGATAAGAAGAGAATAAGAAGCATGCTCAGGTATCCCGGGTAAAAGATTCTGAGAGTTTAGGGGCTGAGAAAAAGCCGAAAAGAAAAGAATAAATGCAACAAATAAAGATCTAATCATCAATACCAAACTGTTTGTCAAGTCTCTTTTTTTCCTGTAATCGTTTTGCCAGTTCAATGTAATAACTTTTGGCCATTTTCTCCTCACTATTACCAATATTGAGTCCACCAACTTCTTTAAAATGTTCCATAGAACGATAGGCCCAGGAGGTGGCTTCCATAAAGTCTCCTTTCACTTCCTGTGCCAATGCCAGGTTATAGGCAGCTCTTGCTTTTTGTTTGTCCCTTCCCTGTTCATAAACGTAATACCAGATACGCGCTGCCTCCTCCCAGTCTCCGTTGTTCACACTTGAAATAGCATCATAAAACAACGGATGACCTTGTTTAAAAAAGTATCGGGTAGCATTTTGCCAGCCGGGAGCAACGTAATCGGAATATTGCATCCCTGAATAGCGGGCAGCCTCTTCAACTGCATTTCTGATTAGTGGCAAACCTTCCACTGAATTACTGATTGAAGCTCCTACGCTATCCCAAAATATAGTGTCCTTCTGCAGGTGAGCATTCAAAACCTCACCACTCAAAAAATCATGTATTTTCCAATAAGTAGCAGCACTGGCATCAAGCGTTGCATAGTACTGATCTGAAATATTTATAATAGTAATGTTCGTATTGTATTTGTAACTTCCCAGTTCTATAACCGCCTGAGCATTATATAAATTACAAAGCGAATCTACTATTTGGGAAGACAACGGAGCCAGCGGACTACCGTCAGAAGAAGTATTAAAAGGCTGTGAAACAACATAAACCGAATCAAAAAATGCTTTGGTTTTCAAGGATTCACCAAAGGATTGAATTACCCTGTTACCAAAATCATCGACCGTAATAGAGTCAATTTCATACTTAGCAGAAGGTAAGTTTATTTTGTGGAGAATCTCCTCTTCCGCCTTCAAGGGATAAGCATTGTCCACGACTACCACGGAGGCTATCTCGACAGGAATAGCCACTTCCGCAGGCTTAAGCACATCCAGCTCAAAGGTTGAATACGAAACACACCCCGGCAATAAAAATACCAAACCGGGTAAGATCCATTTTTTGATTCGATTCATAAATTGAAATATTACAAAGCACTTTTCAGAATGGCAACCACATCCTCAACATCCAAGCGTCTGAAAGAGCCGATTTTACCAAATATACAAGCCTTTTTACCCATTTCATCGAAATGATCACCCGGAATTTCTGCATCCTTAAGGGTTGCGGGCATTCCCAAGGAATTGAAAAAGGCACGAACTGCATTGATACCCTTTTCTGCGGCTTTCATATCATCCACGTCTTCCACCTTCCACACATTTCGTGCCATTTGAGCAAACTTAGGCGCAGTTTCTTCGTTCAGCACATACTGCATCCAAACAGGATGAATAATCGCCAGTCCGGCACCATGCGTAAGATCATAAATGGCGCTGACCTCATGCTCAATGCCATGAGTGGCCCAGTCGCCTGTTTTTTTACCGGTTAGTGTCAGGCCATTCAATGCCAGACTACCAGCCCATAACAAATTGGCACGCGCTTCATAATTTTCTGGCTCTTTAAGAGCTATCGGCCCGTATTTGATACAAGTTTTAAGGATGGACTCGGCAATTGCATCCTGCACATAAGTTCCCTCACCCGGAGCAAAATAATTCTCAAAGATATGGCTCATGATGTCCACCGTACCTGCAGCTGTGTGGTACTTATTCACCGAAAAAGTATAGGTGGGATCTAAAATTGAAAATTTCGGAACTAACAGCGGACTGCCCATTCCTCGCTTTTCCTGTGTTTCTTCATTGCTTATTACGGCATTTCCATTCATTTCCGAACCGGTTGCAGCCAAGGTAAGAACGGTTCCCAAGGGCAGGGGATTTTCCACCCGGGCCTTTTGCATGGGGAAATCCCAGGCATCTCCCTCATAATTTACTGCTGCAGCAATGGCTTTGGATGCGTCAATGACACTTCCGCCTCCAATAGCCAGGATAAAGTCAATGTTGTGCTCGCGACAAAGCTTTACCCCTTCACGAACAGAAGTTACACGGGGATTGGGTTGAATACCCGGTAATTCGACGAAAAACAGATCATTTTCCTTTAGTTGCTTTACCACCTGGTCATACAAGCCAATTCGTTTCACAGAGCCCCCGCCATAGGTCAGCAAAACTCTTGATCCATAAGCTTTAATCTCTTTGGCTGTTTCTGTTACTTTGTTTTTCCCAAACAATATCTTTGTGGGAACATGATAGTTGAAATTTTGCATGTCTATTCGTTTAGTGTACTCAATTTAAACAATAAAAGGCACCTTCAGTTTGAAAGCACCTTTTATATTTTATGAAGTAAAAAATAAATTACGTATTCATTCCACCACAAACATTAATTACCTGGCCAGACACATAAGAAGAGAGATCAGATCCCAGGAATACACAGGTATTGGCTACATCTTCGGGAGTTCCACCACGTTTCAATGGGATTTGGTTTTCCCAGGCCTTCCGAACATCATCAGACAACGCTCCAGTCATTTCGGTAATGATAAAACCGGGAGCAATAGCATTGCTTCGAATTCCTCTGGATCCAAGTTCCTTTGCAATAGATTTGGTAAAACCAATCAATCCGGCTTTGGAAGCACTGTAATTGGCCTGTCCGGCATTTCCGGATACACCCACAACAGAACTCATATTAATGATAGAGCCGGAACGTTGCTTTAGCATGGTTTTCTGAACAGCTTTTGTAAAGTTAAAAGCAGATTTCAGGTTAACCGTAATAACAGCATCCCACTGATCTTCAGTCATTCTCATCAGCAGTGTATCTTTGGTAATTCCGGCATTGTTCACCAGAATATCCACCTGTCCAAACTCCTTTACAATTTCGTCAACCACCTGTTGAGTCTCCTCAAATTTGGCAGCATTGGAAGCATATCCTTTGGCTTTAACACCCATTGCTTCAATTTCTTTCTCAGTAGCCTGAGCAGCTTCGTTGTATTCCAAATCGGTAAACGCCACATTGCATCCTTCGGCGGCAAATCGAAGCGCGATAGCTTTACCTATTCCCCGGGCTGCGCCGGTTACAATTGCGGTTTTTCCTTCTAGTAACTTCATTTCAAAATCTGGTTTAAGTTTCTGATTCTAACTTTACAAAAACAAACTTTAATTTTATTTCGAACTGTAAAGATGTTAAAACTTTTGTAATTAGCGGAGTTTTTACAACTATTTTAACAGCTCAAGATCAGCATTAATGCTGAAAATCAACTGCTTTCATCATTGTCGTCAAGAGTAATTCTGGCTTTGGGCAGATATTGCGGAAATTCCCTTTGCATAAAGGCAATCAGTTCTTCTCTCAGCCGAACCCGTAAATCCCAGGCTCTGGGAGAATTGGATGCGCTTACCAGGGCTCTCAGTTCCATAGTCTTCTCGGTGCAGTTGGTCACCTGCAATACATTTACATTGCCATCCCACTCAGGAATGCCGGGAAGTATCCGGGTCATCTCTTCACGCATCTTTTCAACCGGAAAGCCATAATCCACATAGATAAATACCGTCCCCATAATCTCAGCCGAATGTCTGGTCCAGTTCTGAAAGGGCTTCTCTATAAAATAATTGATAGGTACCACCAGACGTCGTTTATCCCATATCCGGACGACTACATAAGTAAGGGTAATTTCTTCTATCCAGCCCCATTCACCCTCTACAATAACCGCATCTTCGAGCCTGATGGGCTGTGTGATGGCAATCTGAAAACCGGCCAGTAGCAGAGATAAACTCTTTTGGGCAGCAAAGCCAAGAATCAATCCTGCAATACCGGCTGATGCCAACAAACTGAGTCCTATTTCCCGGATTTTCTCGAAACTAAGCAAGGCTACAGCCACGGAAATAAAAACAATCAGAAAAATCATTATTCGCTCAAAAACCCGCATCTGAGTGTGCATTTTCCGGGCTTTCAGGTTGTTTTCATTATCCATATCATACCCTGCCAGCACAAAATGCTTGATACTCTTGATGATGGCTATTCCCAACCACGTAATAATAAACACCAATAATAGAAATACCAACTGATTGGTTTCCATATTCCAATAATCCTGAAAATAATAATTCAGAACGCTGACAGCAATGCTAACCAACAAAAGCTTTAAGGGGGTTTTTATCAGATTAAAAACATTGTCAATGCCTGCCTTCAACTGGCGTCGCATAACACGTTTAAGCGTACGGGTAATCCATACCCCAATCACCCAAACAGCAATTAACACAATGCCAGAAACAAGCAATGGAACCCATAATGTTTCAGGTTCGGAGTTTTTTGTAAAAATCTCTAACATACTACAAACACTTATTACAACTTTTTTTCAAGTGCTAACAACGCCTCAGAGGCCTTTGCCACCAAATGAATATCCGTCAGGGGGCCGGTAAAATTGGTAGGTTTGGGATTAATTTCAATAATGGTTGCCCCGTTTCGTTTAGCTTCCCAGGGAACCATTGCTGCAGGCATTACTTCACCCAGACTTCCTATTATCATACACGCATCAGCCTTTCGGGCAGCTTCCAAACTGCCCGAATATGCTTCTGTGGGGATTGACTCTCCGAAGAAAGTAAAATCCGGCTTTACAAGCCCCTGGCATTCAGGACAGGTAACGGGTAATTTTTGAAAATCAACCTCTTTTGAGGGGAAAAAATGGCTGCATTGCGTACAAACCATCCGTTGAGAATTTCCATGAAATTCATATACCACCGAACTTCCGCCTTCCTGATGCAAATTGTCAATATTCTGGGTGATGACACATTTTAATAATCCTTTTTGCTCCATTCTCCCCAAAACTTTATGGGCATCATTGGGTTGAGCAACACCAAAGTAATCGTAAAAAATTTCTCTAATCACTGTCCATGATTCCACCGGATTTTCATGAAAAAAGTCAAGATCCAACACTTGTGGATCATATTTGGCCCAGATTCCATTTTCTCCCCGGAAAGGTGGAATTCCACTTTCTACTGATATGCCTGCTCCGGTGAAGGCAATGACATATTTTGAATTACGTAACACATTCGCAGCTTTCTCTAATTGCTGTTCTCTCATAGAATTTATTCTAAGGTTTTGCCAGTTTTCCTGAATAAAAGAAGCGGACCCAAAAGGTCAATTTTAATGTAACCCTGGGCTTATCGAAGAATCTGATCGCATGAAAGACAGATGCTTCAATTACAATGAACATAGCACCTTTTTTTGGTGATTCGTACTTTTTGTACAATTCCGTCTCCCAAACTTCGGAAACCGATAACTTAAACAAATAACTTACTGATGAAAAATATATTCATGCACTTTTGTCTAACAAATGTAAAAACACAGGTGTTCATCAAAATCAAGGGTGATGATCACCCAGGTTACAAAACCCTTAAATTTACAAAAAAATCATCTTCCAGGCCTCCCGGACAGATAACTGTTTGTAAACGGGCGGCATTTGCATCCTTACAAAATAAAAATCAACACTATAGCACGATACATTTTGCCATTTTCAGCCCTATAGAAGGAGATCTCTTATGATAAATCATTAAAAAGGGCAGGCATTTCAAATTTAAATATCAAAAAGTTAATATTTCGAAATTATACTATAATCCAATAACAAACCCCTCAAAAATCACCCTTTATTTCTGTATTTTTATATATAATTGCATCCATACCCCATAAATACCACAAGCAACCAGTGATAACATTATTAGCAAACATAAAAAATGAAAAACAATTACTATATCTGAATACAATAACAAACCACATTGTTCACAAATACTTTTTTCAATTATTCATGAAATGAAGTTTACCTGAAGAAAACCAGGTTAAGAACATATCTCAGGAAATAAACACTGCAATACCAAAACTCAAAATAAACTACCCATGAAAAAGACCAAGAACCTAAAAAACAAAGTAATCAAAACAATTCTGGTTCCTTTGTTTTTGATTTACATTGCTTCCATTCTTTATTTATCATTTAATCATTACAACGAAAACATCATCCAGACAAAAAAGAATGCAAAAATACGCAGCGAGGAGTTTGCCGCGCTGATAACCTCAAGACTGCAACAAGATTTAATTGGCACAAGAACAACCGCTTCGGTTCTGGAAACCATGAAGGATCTTCCTCCTGAGAGAAGGATTGAAAAAAGCCGGGATATTTCACTAAAAATAGCAGAAGACAATACTGATTATCTAAGTGTCTGGTTTAGCTGGCAAATGCACACTTTAGATTCATCATGGAAAGAGAAATATGGAAGAGTAAGGGTAAATGTAGTGACCAAACCGTCCATTTTTGTTATGCGCGACACACTTGACATGAATGGAGAGGCTCCCGGAGGTCTTTATCAGCAAATTCATCAATCAAATATGGAGATGATTACCAATCCTTACTATGAAGATTATGAAGGTAATTATACTGACTCCATTCTGGCTACAAGTATCTGTGTACCAATTCAAAAAAACGGACAGTTTCAGGGATTGATGGGAATAGATCTGGATCTGTCCTTTTTTCAGGCTCTCACAGAAGAATTCACAAGCAATACAGAAGAAGACATTCTGCTTTTTAGCGAGGACGGAAGAATTATTGCATCTTCTGATAAGAAGATCCAGGGAAAACTTCTTGAAGAAGCTATTCCTGAACTTTTCCATATCATGAACACTTCGGAAGAGCACACAACCAAAACTATTGAAAAAGAAATAGAAACCAACTCCAATACATATTATTACAATATTTCACCGGTTCACCCCACGCAATGGCAAAAAGACTGGGGATTGGCGGTGATTACTCCACGCAGCACTATTGTCCGGGAGGGCAAGAAAAGCCTTATTACAACGGCAATTATCGGAATAGCAGGGCTCGCTATCATTACATTTCTGCTTTTAAATATGGTTTTTAGCATTGTCTCACCAATTGGCAAAATTGCAACATTTGCCCGGAAGATTGAAGAAGGAGATTTGGACGCTAACCTTGACATTGAGAGAAACGATGAGATGGGCGAAATGGTCAGGGGGCTCAAAAGCATGGCCACACGCATCAAAGAGATTATCAACTCAATTCACAGTAATGCCGAAACAGTAGATGAAGCAGCTGAAAACATCAACAATCATCTGATTCATCTGACCGAAAGAACGAACCTTCAGGCATCATCAATGGAAGAGATTAGTACTTCTATGAATGAAATTTTGATCAGTACACGTTCCAATAGTGAGCATGCAGGTACCACAGGTAAGATTAGTACACATTCAAATACAGAATTAACCAATAGTGCAGAGGCATTCTCAAAAGCGGAAAATAGCATCATTGACCTAAATGATAAAATTATGATGATTAGAGACATAGCATTTCAAACCAATATACTTGCCCTTAACGCAGCCGTAGAAGCAGCCAGGGCCGGAGAATCCGGGAAAGGCTTTTCAGTAGTGGCAGGAGAGGTAAGAAAACTTGCAGAGCAAAGTCGTAATACCTCAGAAATAATGGAGCAGCTCGTCGGGCAAAGTAAACATTCGGTAGAAGAAGTTTCTCAAAAACTGGATTCCTTAATTCCTGAGATAAAAAGAACGGCAGATTTGGTGAGTGAAATTGTAATGAACAGTCAGGAACAAAGCAGTGCGGTGCAACAAATTTCTTCTGCCATTGATCAGCTCAATGAATCTATTCAAAACACGGCGCGAGAGTCAGATGAAATGACGCAATATCTGAAAGATTTAAAAAACAAAGCGGAAGAACTGCGAAAAAGTACAGATCGTTTCTCAAAAGCTTAATAAAAACGGCGTTGTCCCAAAAGCACAAAGCACTAATGTAGTATGACATTGAGCGTAGACGAAACATTTGTTAATCAAAATAATAGATTCTTCGACAACCTCAGAATTACATCAAAATTGAGCTTTTGGGACAACCTAATAGTGAAAATGTTTATTTCAAAGCATTTTTCATAGTAATTCCGAGATCGGCAGGTGATTCCACCACATGAATACCACACTCTTTCATTACCT
>DHQK01000105.1:0-2511 GCA_002411085.1 Marinilabilia sp. UBA5340
ACAGAGGTCACAGAGATTAAAATCGCAAAGCGATTTTTGGCTCCGTGCTCTCTGTGCATACTCAATTGGTATGCTTATAATGTGTATAATGCTATGTGATTGAAAGATAGTGTGTAAGCACTGTTGTTTTATTCTCTGTGTAAAAATTAAACAATTTCTTAGTGTTTTAACAAAATGTAGCGGGAAAAAGTTTTGAGCATGGCAAGGGGCTTGGGGTATGCAGTTAGGAGTTTATGATTGTGTTTTTTCCGATACCAAAGGGGATAGTCGGTTAAAAAGCTTAAATGCAGAGATGCAAGGTCTTTATTATGAGTGAGTTGTTGTTTTTTATTTTTTCAATATTTTGAATATTAGGTGTTTGCCGACATAAAAAGGGGTATTGAAAGTGAAGAAAAGGTGTGGGTTTTGAAATCTGCACTGACGGTTTATAGCCCCTGTGTTTAGCCGGGGGGCTTGATGAGAAGGTGTACACCGGTGATGAGCCGGCTTTTCCAAAAAATAATGAAGGTATATGTGTTGTTCTGTGGATGTCCCCCGGCATGAAGACCGGAATTAATCTCATGTAACATGCTTAATTGTAGGAAAACTTGATTGCACTCCTACTTACATAGTTCTGTTGTGATAGCAATTATTTCCCCTTCCTGAATACGGGAGTCGATCTTATGGGGTGGTAGTTGTTCACTTAATCCTTACACTGGAAAGGGGTTGTCCTGAAAGTACGAAGTGCCAAAAAAGCGTCATATTGAGCAAAGTCGAAACATCTGTTTTTCAAATGTACAGATTCTTCGACAAGCTACCAATGCCAGATTTTTTCAACAATCGGAAGTCAAGGTTGTAATTGTTGGCCCCCATTCGGGGACCTGATTCCAATCGTTCAGCCTTACCCCGGGTTATCGACCCGGGGTAATTAAAATTTGCCCCTTTCAGGGACGAGCCAATTCTGTCATTTACACATTATTCCCCAAATTTTTTTTGGGGAAGGCACTCAGAATGACATCAAAACTGGACTTTTAGGACAGCCCTTTTTAAATTTTTGATTCTATTCCAGGTCAGGATCCTCATCCATTGATTCCCGGCTGTTTTCTTCCACGGTTTCTTTTTTGGTAAAAGCGTTTTCCGCATCATATGGGAATACGTCCATCAGCGGACTTTCAGTGATGCTTTGCACTTCAAAATCCACCACCATATCGGAGAGCCCTTTCATAAGATTGTCATAAGCTTCACGTACATTATCTGCCATTACCAGCATTTGGCTGCTGATTTTTTTCTCTTTGCCGGCGTTTTCGTCAATAGAGAGATGGCTGACCTTGCATTTGTACCAGCGATCGCCGGGAAAATCAGGGAATAAATCACTGTAATCGGCTTTGCGAATATTGGTGACCTGGAAATCTCCCCGGATCATCATTTGCATCTCCTCGTGAATGCGGCTTTCTGCTTCAGTGAAAGAAACGGCATCGACCAGATAGGGTTCCGTGACTTTTTTCTCTTTTCCGGTGTTTTCGTCTGTTTTGATGTATTTTACCTTACATTCGAACCAGGTGTGTAGCATGTGTTTTCTATGTTTTAATGATTTTTTTCGAAGCGTAAAGGTAATAAAAAAAGGAGAGGAGAGGCATAGAGGATGGGGCTTGGGGCATGGAGCATGGGGAGAGTGCATGGGGCTTACTCCCTTCCCTTTGGGGAGTATCGGGGAGGGCCCCTTATTCATAAAAACTATCCTCAAAAGCATTGAATTCCTCCTTTTTGAGGATCTTTCTTTTGATCCAGGCATTCAGAAATCCCAGTCCGTATCCTATGAGTTGGGTGAACGAGGCAGGAACGGCCAGGAGGGCAGGTTTTAGCTGTTTCAGGGAAAGAAGCGCATCTGCCAGAAAAGCCAGTGGCGGTACCACAACGAAAAAAAAGAAAAAAGGAATAAACAATGCCAACAGGATAGCCAGCGGATAACCAATGGTGAAGAGGGAGGGCAGAAGATGCACTATCTTTGTGGTGCCGCGGTGTCTGGCCTCCAGGTTGATTCGGGCAATGCCTGAATTAAAAACCTGCTTGTAAAAGGATTGGAAATTATTACGGCGTTTGTGCCATACCCAGGCATCCTGGAGCAGCGTGGTTGTAAATCCCGCTTCAATGAGACGCATGCTGAAGTCCAGATCCTCGCCAAAGCGCATCTTTGAGAAACCTTTTATTTTTAAAAACGCTTCGGTGCGTACCCCTAAATTGAAACTCCGGGGGTAGAACTTGTCCATTTTTTGTTGGCCTCCACGGATGCCTCCTGTCGTAAGGAGGCTGCTCATGGCATGCCCGATGGCTTTCTGTGTGGCATTAAAGTCTTCGTGTGCCCGGTCAGGCCCGCCAAAACAATCAAAATCAGCTTTCTTTAGGGCCGAGGAAACAATTTCTGTATAGTCTTCGGGCAACAGGCAGTCGGAATCCAGGAAAATCACCCAGTCGCCCGCGGCCTGACGGGCTCCCGTGTTTCGGGCGGGACCAGGACCTGTATTCTCCTGGCAC
>DHQK01000105.1:2751-6666 GCA_002411085.1 Marinilabilia sp. UBA5340
GGACCTGTATTCTCCTGGCACACATAATGTACGGGTAACTGCGAAGACCAGTGTTCCACAATATCCTGAGAAGTATGGGTGGAGCCGTCTTCCACAACGATGATTTCAAAGTCGTTCTCTTTTTGGCGGGTGAACGATTCCAATAACTCATCGATCTCCTGTGGGCGGTTGTATACCGGTATGACAAATGATAATAGTGCCATTTGGATTGTTTTGTTCAAATATATGTATTTTGGGGGAAACGGGGAAATGTTAGCTCGTAGGGGGGAGGGTGAGGGTAGTAAGGTTGGAGGTTTATGCGGCAAAGGTGGGGGATTTCATCCACAGTCTTAGCCTTTATTCTCCTAAACAAAAAAAACGACCTCATTTCTGAGGTCGTCGTCTCTGTTGTATTTTAGGGAATATATAATCAGCCTGACTCCTAACGCTCAAAAGGGTTTTCCTCAAAACTGTTTGTCTTGAGGGGCTCCTGAGTGGGTTCGGAGGTGGTGGTTGTGCCGGAATCACTTTGAGCTGATGTCCCCATAATAGGAGGACCTGGCGGATTGCCTTCAGAGGCCATTACCAGACTGATTTCTTTGTCGAGCTCAATGTTCGTGAATTCCGGTTTGTAATATTGTTTTTTTAATTTCTTTTCCATTAAGACCTTCAAATAACTATATCAGAATACAGTTTTGAATGTTTTTATTCCTTCGGAATGTGTAATAACGAGCACAATACTTCCATTATGATTCACGCTTATTACGTTTCTGCTACCTGCATTTAGCGTACCATTTTTAAGAAGTCTGCCATTTATGTCAAATAACTGGAATTCCGGTTTGTTTAGTTGGCCAAGATAGGCAATTATTTCTGATTTATTGGTGAAAATCTGAATTTTTTCATTGTTTTTACTGACTTCTGCTTCCGTTGTGTTTGTTGCAACACTACCAGCAAAATGAATTACAAAGCGATTCTCCGTTTTTCCTCTTTTGTCGGAACTAAAAGAGTAAGGAGTTCCGTTGGTGATGTCGGTCATGGTATTTTCAACTTTGTCTTCCAAAAGAACGGAAATATTGGAGGGAAGTGTATTGTTAACCATTGCAATTTCACAATTCTCCATTATTGCAGTATTTTGCACAAACCCAAGGTTGATACTTACTCCTTCTTCGAGTGAAGGCACACTGTTAATGGCTAGTTTCGAAGTCCCTGCAGTGGAGTAGAAATCGCAAATATGACTTTTCCCACTCAGTTTTTTATCGCTATCGTAATTATCATAGCCGGTGGATGCTTCTGGTATTTGCACCAAGGCTGTCTCATCTTTAATTCCGTTGAAATTAGTGGCCAGCTTAAGTAAAGGATACTGAAATCCTGAAGAGGTTGATTTTAGGTAGGTGTGTGGATTTCCCCGGGTGTTGGTTCGAGTAAAACCAACAGTTCCGCTTGTGAAATCTTTATTAACTCTCACCCAGAAAGAAGTGTTGGAGGGCAAGATCTCCGGGTTTTCAGGATCCAGATTAACAGAAACTCCTGTGGTGTTATAAGTCCCATAAAGACCAGGGTCATTACGATAAATCCAAAATGTGTTATCCACATTATTCAGGGTAAGTAGGTTTAAATCAATGGATGCGGTGTATGGATTGCCGATCAGATTCCAGCCTAGTCCCTGTCCTGCGGTACGAATAACCTCTGTTGAAAGATCTTCCTGGAATATGCTACCAGTAAAGGCTATATCGCCGGGGTTTCGAACCACATATCCTCTGCCATGTTCCAATGCATCTGCATCGTTGTTAAGATAAATATAGGCATCGGTGGTGTTGTCGTAATAAACAACGGCATCGGTAATTCCTGTATTGCCTTTGGTTGCCCCGGAAACAGGAGCTGATATGTAGTAGACATCTGTAGGATCGGAAATGATTTGCTCTATACGAACTTTGGAAAGATCAGTAACCGTAAGGGTTCCTCCTTGTGGTACATAAGCAGCATTGGCCACATCAGAAGATTGTAGGACGAATTGTCCTGATACATTTATACTAGCACCAGTATTGGTCAATGACGCACCTGCTTCAATATAAACATTGTTGAGTGAGGCTGAGCCTGAATTAATTTCCGGATAGTCGGTTAGTCCTGCAGGTATGAGAATGCTGTGATCATCAGGAAGGGTGTTGTCCTCCCAGTTGGTGTTTGTATTCCAATCGGTGGTTCCGCCCATCCAGAAAATCACATTTTCCGTAGTGAAGGTGCGATTAGTAGAAAGCTCAGATTGCACATTTCCGTTTTGATCTTCAAGCTCGGTAACGAAGTTGAGAGTATAAGCGGTATTGTCATCTAAATAAGCATCAGGTGTAAGTGTTAAAATATTACCGGTGTTGTTGAACTCTATTGTGAAGGGGACATCAGTTGGCACCGTCCCTGTTTGCAGTTTAATATAGTCACCGATATTCGAGTTGTCGAGGATGACTCCCCCTGTACCAAATATTGGTTTAGAATACGTGAGTGTTATGGTGGCATTGATATCAACGTCAGTGGTTCCATTTGATGGATTAACGGAATTCAGGTCGGGTGCGACCAAGTCGATATTGCGAGAGACCACAGGATCAGAATAGGAACTGCCGTTGTCAGCGATAATGTAAAGCGTATACACATTGCCGGCTGTCAGTGAGGTGATATCAATGGTCTGGCTAAATGGTTGATTGGCTGTTAATGTTCCTGAGCCATGAATGGTGGCCGTGGCTCCCGATTTGATATCTTCTTTTGAGGGGGCCGGATCAATGCTATTGAGAATAGCGAAATAAAAGGTTCCATTCTGATCTGCCCTTCCGCTAAGTGTGACTTCTGAAGGGCTTTGGTTGGACAGGGAAGGGGTGGTAGTCCACACCGGTGCACCAGCCGAGGTGGTGAAATTCCATGTGTCAGGGTCGGAAATGCCTGAAAATCCTGAGATAAAACCATTATCCATTAAGACATAGTAGTCGGTGGATTCGCTGAATGTATTGTGAATAATAGTGAGTTGATTGCCCGAAAGGCTTAAATAGGTGGTTGATGAGGCCGGAATGGTTTGGAAATCTCCTCCCGAATTATAAATGGTTAAGTTTCCACTGCCTCTTGAGATATTGTCGCTAAAATTGATGATTAAATCCCCGTTGAGTGAGACTCCTGTTGCCTCGTCGCCGGGATTGAGAGTTGAAATACTTAGACTTGGTGGAGTGGAGAAAGGAATTGAGGTAGGGGTATCTGTTTCAATAATACTTGTTGTCCAATTTTGATGAGTTACAAAATAAGCAACATAAGATGAATTTGGTGAAAGACCTGTAATGTTGGATGTAAAAGTACTATTCGCAGATGCCAAATAGATGTCTGCATACTGTCCGGAAGGAATTCTTCCTCCATCTCCATCCCACGTCCAGTCTATAACATTTTGAATAGTGGGAACCGGATCTGAAGAAGGAAGAACAACAAAAGAAGTATAATATCCTCCTCTTCCTCCTACTGTTGCATTAACCTCTGCAATTCCTGAGGTGGTTGATAAATTTGTAACATTTGGATAGCCTAAATTATATGCTTGTGAGTTGGCGGAGAATGAAGCAAACCCCAACATTATTCCCCCAATCAAACCAATTTTAAGTAGAAGTGTTTTCATAATCGTCAATTTAACCCTGTGTGTAACCATGTTCAAAAAGTGTTGTTGTTCATTTAGGTAACCTCAAAAAATGCAACCTTCTGCGTTACTTTAAAATTTTAAAATCCTCATATACTTTAATAAACTCCGGTTTTAAAATTTCTTGTGCCTTGAATTTTACTGTTTTTAGAGATTTCCTGTTGTTTTGAGTATTCTAAAAGCAACGTGTAAATTTAACTGTTTGTACGCTATTGACATAGCAAAAGGTACGTGAATAAAGGGTTTAGTTGATGAAGGGAGGGAAAGTAATGATTAATGAT
>DHQK01000105.1:6861-7424 GCA_002411085.1 Marinilabilia sp. UBA5340
AATGATCAATGATTAATTATTCAATGATCAATGATCAATTACCAATGATCAATTGGGAGCTTCCCCTGGCCCCTCCTAAGGAGGGGGATGAATTCTTTAATGTATGGGGAACCAGGGGTGACTTGAAAATCTTTACGAAGGGAGCGGGGATGGGAATGATTGCTGTAAGAGAATATAATATCCGCAGATGACCCAGAGATTCATAGGGGGTGCTACGCAGCTTTTCAGGATGCGCAGATGGCACTGATGGAAGCAGATGAGTTTTATGATGAAAGGTGGTTTTTTGTGTTTGTACAATATAGATGAAAGATGATATTCGGGGTTTTCGGTTGTCATGAACCAGCCCCGGAGGGGCGGCAGTATGGTAGAACGAATGTTTATGATAGAAAAGAAAAGCCCCGGCAGGGGTGACACCTTTTTTAATTATCAATGATCAATTATCAAAAGCAGGTGTTTTTAATATACACTCTCTTAACCTCAACCTTAATCTCAGTTTCATTTTTTCCGATGATCCATTAGCCGGAGCCTGAAGGGCTCGCATGTTTATAGAAGATCTGATAATA
>DHQK01000172.1:0-18223 GCA_002411085.1 Marinilabilia sp. UBA5340
TCGAGTCCCGTTTTTCGCTCAAGAAAAGAGGAAGCAGAAGTCTATCCCAATCATCCGGAGTGGGTTCCTTCCTTTTCACCAATTTAAGACGAGATGTCTATCATAAATTCATTGATAAATCTCGTTTTTATTTTGTCTACTGCCCAGATGGTGAAATCGGTAGACACGCCAGCTTGAGGGGCTGGTGGCCATTACGGCCGTGCAGGTTCGAGTCCTGTTCTGGGCACTTGTAAAAAGCTGAAATCAACTTACTAAAAGTTGTTTTCAGCTTTTTTTATGCACCATGTGTTACAAAAAAAAAGAGGTAATCCGCTGAAACGAATCACCTCTTCTATAATAGGAGCCACACCGGTTGGATTATTTAAACTCCTGACGACAGGATTTGAGTACACCTGAAAAGCGGGGATCCTCCGTGTCCGAAGACAACCCGAAGGTTGAGGCCTGCCCTTTTAACAGGTAGTTTTACTCGGTACAATTGTAGTGTTGAGTTTAACAATCAATAATACCGGCGTGGCATATCTTTATCAAAGATCTTCATTACAAAAATAGCTTAAAGTGCCCATGTATGCAAGCAATATGAGCACTTTTAACTTTGAAATCTGCTCATCAAAACTGATATTACTGAGTGCCAGAGATCGCCTGATGAATTTTCTTGCTTATTGATCATGGTATTTGCATTTCAACGAATTTGATATTTTTGTATTGGAAACTAAGACTTCAAAAGCTAATTAGAAATCGTTGCTTGATGAAGGCAGAAGATTTTCCAGCTTAAAAAGAGGGACAATTGAAAATGGATCTACCCAGATACGCTGTTATAGATATAGAAACCACCGGAGGGAAAGCTGGCATTGGTCGCATTACAGAAATAGCGATTTATGTACTTCAGGGCAACATCATTGTGGAAGAGTTTACTTCGCTGGTTAACCCCGAGTGTGTTATTCCACCGTACATCAGCAACCTGACAGGCATTACCAATCAAATGGTCGAGAATGCCCCCCGTTTTTTCGAAATTGCCAGGAAAGTTGTGGAGATAACCGAGGATACCATTTTTGTAGCACACAATGCTCCATTTGACTATAATTTTGTAAAGAAAGAATTTGAAGCTCTCGGGTACAACTACGAACGTGACGTTTTATGTACGGTACGTTTGTCCCGAAAAATATTACCCGGACATAAATCCTATAGCCTTGGGAATATTTGTGCAGATTTGAATATTCCGCTTTCTGACAGACACAGGGCAGGGGGAGATGCGCACGCTACGGCTCTTTTGTTGCAATATCTGATCAATAAACAAGGGGACTACATTCTGGCCGAAGACGATGTTGATTTACGGGGAATTCATCCCGATTTGGATCTAAAGAAGGTGAGGAAGCTCCCCGAAGAACCCGGGATATATTTTTTTCACGACACACATAAGGAAGTTATCTATGTGGGAAAAAGTAAAAACATCAGAAAGAGGGTTTATTCACACCTTTCGGCCAAAGGTAAACGCAACCTTCGTATGAAGGAACAATTGGTAGACATCAGTTACGAATTGACGGGCAGTGAGCTGGTGGCGCTACTTCGGGAATCGGAGGAAATAAAAAACCAAAAACCGTTGTTTAACAGGGCCGGAAGACGCACCATCTTTAATTGGGGAATTTTTAATGTTACCGATCGTAAAGGTTATCAGCGATTCTTTATCGACCGGATAAAGGACAATATCAATCAGCCCGTTGAAGCCTTTTCAACCAAAGATGCTGCCATAAAATCACTCTCAGGTTGGGCAGAACAGTTTAACTTATGCCGTCAGCTTTGTGGTCTGGAAAACAAAGCAGGAGCCTGTTTTAATTTCTCTGTGAAGCAGTGCCTGGGAGCTTGTACTGGAGAGGAAACTCCCAATGACTACAACCGAAGGGTTCAAAAAATGATTGACTATCTCAGTTTTTCTGCAAATAATTTCATTGTATTTGATAAGGGACGCGAAGCTGGTGAGCAATCCTTTGTTTGGATTGAAAGAAATACTTTGAAAGGTTATGGTTGGCTTCAACAGGAAAACAGCATTTTGCAACCTGAGGATCTTACGGATTTTTTGGCTGGTGGCGAAGACAATAGAGACAATCGCCAAATCATTCGTTCATGGCTGCGCAATAAGGCCAATCGGAAAGTCAAAATACTGAAGTATTAACGAATTACAAGTAAAACATAAAGTCATTTCCCCTTTCGCCAGGGGAAATATCCGGAACTTCGCTGAATTGTCCGCATTGGGAAGACCCCCTGATTGGCAAAACGAATATCCTCAATAGTGTAGAAAGCACGGGGGTTGTATTTCTTAATTATTTCCGTCACCCGCTTAAAGTTTGATCGTTTAATAACACAATATATTACAGTCACCTTTCCACGGGAGCCATTGGCATCATTCCAGGTAACACCAAAACCTTCTTCGGAAAGCTTTCGAGCCAGATCAATGCCTGACTTTTGTGTGATAATCTGAAGGTTGGCATGTCCCAATGCCAGCTTTTCTTCAATCAGCAAACCGATATAATTCCCTGATGCAAAACCGGCAGAATAGGCAATGAAATAAAACCAGTTGTCGAGGTTCTCAAATACCTTTGTCATGGCCAGTAGCCAGATGAATATCTCAAAGAATCCCAAAAGCGGTGCCAGCAATTTCAATCCTTTGGATACAAAAACGATACGAATGGTGCCAATGCTTACATCAGCCACCCGGGCGAAAAAAATCAATGCCGGTATCAATACCCAGGTATACCAAAACTCTTCAACCATCATACTTCTGTTTTTTTAAAACTCAGAGGTAAAGTGGAATTTAATTCCTTTGAAATTCTCCCTTGCCATATCCAGCATATAAGAAGAATCGGCAAGAAAAACATCCCGACCAAATTTGTCGGTGGCCATATATTGGTTCTTTCGCTTTTTGAAATCCTGCAATTCACTCTCATCTTCTGCTTCCAGCCAGCAGGCTTTGAACAAATTGATGGGTTCATACCGGCAGGAAGCTCCATATTCATGCAACAGACGGTACTGGATTACTTCAAACTGAAGGGCACCTACGGTACCAATTATTTTCCGACCATTGAACTGACTCACAAACAACTGAGCGACCCCTTCATCCATCAATTGATCAACACCTTTGGCTAACTGTTTGGATTTCATGGGGTCAGCGTTTTCAATATAACGAAACAACTCAGGAGAGAAACTGGGGAGCCCCTTAAAATTCAACGGACTTCCCTGACTAAGACTATCTCCGATTTTAAAATTTCCGGAATCGGGAATGCCAATAATATCTCCCGGATAAGCATCTTCCACAATTGATTTTTTCTCGGCCATAAAGGCCGTGGGACTACTGAATTTCATCTGTTTGCCAAGACGAACATGCTGGTAATTGGTATTTCGCTGAAAATGTCCGCTGCATATCTTAACAAAAGCCAGGCGGTTACGATGATTGGGATCCATATTGGCATGGATTTTAAACACAAAACCACTGAACTTTTCTTCGTCTGGCTCCACGATTCTCTCCTCTGCCTGAGAAGGCCGGGGAGAGGGTGCAATCTCTAAAAAACAATGCAACAATTCTCTAACCCCGAAGTTATTTAGCGCACTTCCAAAAAACACAGGGGCCAACTTTCCTTCAAGATAAGGATTTTTATCAAATTCTGGATAAACTCCTTCCACTAATTCCAACTCTTCACGAATTGTGGTGGCTGATCTTTCACCAATCTCATCTGCCAGCCGGACGTCATTGATATCAACGTCAATTCCCTCTTCAAGGGTTTGCTTGTTGGGGGTAAATAGATAGAGACTCTTATCAAAAAGATTGTAAACTCCTTTGAAATCGGGGCCATTTCCAATAGGCCAACTGAGTGGACGCACTTCTATTTTGAGTTCTTCCTCAATCTCATCCAGAATTTCAAAAGGATCTCTGGAGGGACGATCCATCTTATTCACAAAAACTATTACCGGAGTATGACGCATTCGGCAAACTTCCATGAGCTTTCGTGTTTGTGCCTCCACACCCTTAGCTGCATCAATAACAATAATTACACTGTCTACAGCTGTCAAAGTACGATAGGTATCCTCCGCAAAATCCTGGTGCCCCGGAGTATCCAGAATATTGACTTTGTAACCGTTGTATTCAAAACCCATCACCGAAGTGGCCACAGAGATTCCCCGCTGTTTTTCGATCTCCATGAAATCGGAGGTAGCTGTTTTCTTAATTTTATTTGATTTCACCGCTCCGGCAACATGAATAGCCCCACCAAAAAGAAGGAATTTTTCTGTAAGTGTGGTTTTTCCAGCATCGGGGTGACTCACAATACCGAAAGTTCGGCGACGTTTTATTTCTTCTTTAAATGTCATTGTCATTGAAAATTTGAGGTTGCAAAATTAGTTAATGCAGCCGAACCTCAATAGCATTTTCCATGTTTTGTTTGTACCTTTTGCTGATTATCGCTATTATTTTTTTATTTGCACACAAAACAACCAATTTTATGACATATCCCCCTGAATCTTCCCGAAGTTGGGCCAATTACCATGGTCATTCTTTTTTTTGTGACGGAAATGGAAATCCGGAAGAATATGTAAATAAAGCCATTGATTTGGGTATGAAAACATTGGGAATATCCAGCCATGCCCCCGTACCTTTTGAAACCGACTGGAATATGCTTTCGAAAAAGGTGCCTGATTATTTAAAAACATTGATGAACCTAAAGGATGAGTACAAAGAACAAATTACTCTTTTAAGTGCCATGGAAGTGGACTATATCCCTGGAGCGATGGGTCCCCGCAATCCCCAAATAATAGGCGCAGGTCTTGATTATGTGGTTGGATCTGTTCATTTTGCCGGAACTTTCCCGGAAGGAACACCTTTTTCCATAGACGACAGTACATCGTGGTTTGTGAAAGGAATTGAGGAGATTTTCGAAGGAGACATCAAAAAACTGGTAAAAAAATACTTTGAACTCCAGAGAGAAATGCTGGAACATCAGCCACCACAAATCATTGGCCATGTGGATAAAGTAAGAATGCATAATCGCAACAGATTCTTTTTTGATGAAACTTCTGACTGGTACCTCGAGGAGATCAGAAGCACCTTGAAGCTTGCTGCTGAGAAAGAAGTCGTTGTGGAAGTAAATACCAAATATTTCGATACGGCCGAACAGACTTTCCCATCGAAAAATCATTTCAACTGGATGGCCGAAAATAATATTCCTATTACAATTAATAGTGATGCCCACAATCCGGAAGATTTACTTTCCGGTTTTTACGAGGTTGCAGAATTGCTGCAAAATGCGGGTGTAAATCATTTGTTTCAATATAAGAAAAAAGAAGGCCGGTTTATTCCTATGCCCTATGAAAAAGACGGAGTAGTGTGGTAACTCCAGATAAAAATATTCCAATTCGTAAAAAGAATAGGGGTATCCCATAACATTTGTCATGTTTTCCTCTCATTTTTTTCTACATTTGCGAGTTCCATACCACATTTAACAGAAAATTTTTTTCGAATGAAGATATTGAAATTTGGAGGCACCTCAGTTGGCTCGGCCGATAATATTCAAAGAGTTAAAGATATTATTAAAAACCAGGACGAACAGCTGGTGGTGGTGGTTTCGGCCATGGGCGGCATCACTGATAAATTGATTCAGGCAGCATCGCTTGCGGCAGATGGGAATGAGCAATATGCCTCAGGAATAGATGAAATAGTAAAAATCCATCACCATACCATAACACGACTTATTCCTGACAAAAAAGATCAGCAGGAGGTTATGGAATTCATTGCAGCCGAGTTGGATGAACTTAAATCCATCACCAAAGGGGTATTTCTAATTCGCGAACTTAGCCGTAAAAGCCTGGAGAGTATTTCCGGAATTGGTGAAAGACTCTCTTCAAAAATCATTGCCTCCTTCTTAAAGGCCGATTGGTACGACAGTCGAAAATATATCAAATCATTTGTTGAATACGGAAGGAGCCAGGCCGATTTGGAAACCACCAATCAATTGTTGCTGGAAGTGGCTCCCAAGCTGGGACAATTGTCTCTTTTTCCGGGATTCATCAGCAGCAACCAAAAAGGAGACAATACGACACTGGGACGAGGTGGTTCCGATTATACTGCATCATTGATTGCAGCTGCTTTTGATGCGCAAATGCTTGAAATATGGACCGATGTGGATGGATTTATGACAGCCGATCCGCGCGTAATAAGCAGAGCTTACTGCATTGAGCACCTAAGTTATGCCGAAGCCATGGAGTTATCTCATTTCGGAGCCAAGGTAATCTATCCTCCAACTATTTTGCCCGTTTACCAGAAGCATATTCCAATTACCATCAAGAATACATTCAATCCGGAAGCTCCAGGTACTTTAATAAATGGTGAAAAAGAGGCTCCTCAGCCACGCCAGATCAAAGGAATCTCTTCCATCAAAAATGTTTCTCTTCTTACGGTACAAGGAATTGGCATGGTAGGGGTTTCCGGTATTTCCATGCGGTTATTTGCTTCGCTGGCTGCTGAAGAAATCAATGTAATTCTGATCTCTCAGGCCTCTTCAGAAAACAGTATCAGTATAGTAATCGAAAGTGCCCAGACAGGAAAAGCCCGCAATGCTATTGAAAAGGAGTTTAAGCGCGAACTGTCTGACAAGCACATCAACAGTATTGTGATTGATGACCAAATGGCTGTTGTCGCCATCGTGGGAGAAAATATGAAGCATACCACAGGGATGTCGGGGCTGCTGTTCAACAGTGTGGGAAAAAACGGCGTGAATGTCTATGCCATTGCCCAGGGGGCTTCTGAGCTGAACATCTCTTTTGTCATTAAAGAAAAGGACATAAAAAAAGCACTCAATGTTATTCATGAGTCATTCTTTCTCTCAGACTATTCACGTCTGAATCTTTTCCTCGTGGGTAAAGGAACTGTTGGAAGCAAATTGCTCAACAAAATTGCTGCGCAAACTGAGAAACTGATGAAGGATAACCGACTAAAAATTCGGCTTATCGGACTGGCTGGAAGAGATAAGATGATCCTTGAAAGTGAAGGGATGGATGCGTCAGTGGCTATAGAAAAACTGGAGAAAGAAGGAGTTTCGGGAACAGTAGCAGATTTTCGTGACCGGATCATTGAAATGAATTTGGCCAACAGTGTTTTCGTAGACTGCAGTGCCAGTGAGGAAGTTGCGGCCATTTATCATCCGTTGCTGAATGCCAACGTATCCGTCGTTACGGCCAACAAAATTGCCAGCTCCTCATCCTACAATACCTACAAAACGCTCAAAAACACTGCCAGGGAAAAAGGTGTGCGCTTTTTCTTTGAGACCAATGTAGGGGCAGGACTACCCATTATTGCGCCTATCAATGATCTGGTACGCAGTGGGGATAAAATAGTACGCCTGGAAGCGGTGCTTTCGGGAACGCTCAATTATATTGTCAATACCCTGTCTGAAGATAAGCCGCTCTCCGAAGTTATCGTGGAAGCCAAAGAAAAAGGTTTCAGCGAACCAGACCCGAGAGTCGATCTCAGTGGTACCGATGTCGTAAGGAAATCTCTTATTTTGGCCCGCGAATCGGGTTACTGCCTGGAAGAAACCGATGTACAGGTTGAACCTTTTGTTCCCCGCGAATATCTGGAGTTACCGTCGCTTGAGGAATTCATGATCAAAGTGAAAGAGCTGGATGCTCCTTTTGAGCAAAAACGCCAGAATGCGCTGAAAGAGGGGAGAAGACTTCGTTATGGCGCTCAACTTACCGCAGATGGCAAGGCTGTTGTAGGATTAATGGAGGTGGACAAATCCCATCCGTTTTATGACCTGGAAGGCAGTAACAATATTGTGCTGATCTGGTCTGAACACTATTTCGAGCATCCCATGCAGATTAAAGGTTACGGAGCAGGAGCCGATGTAACTGCAGCCGGAGTCTTTGCAGACATTATAAAGGTAGCAAACGTATAGTTCATTTGAGCTATTAAATAACACAAAAAGCCCGGTTTTCCGGGCTTTTTGTGTTTTGAGCGGAAAACGGGGATCGAACCCGCGACCCTCAGCTTGGGAAGCTGATGCTCTACCACTGAGCTACTTCCGCTTTTGTAATTACAAAAATAAAGAATTTTTGATTTGGATGCTCAAAAAGAAAAATAATATTTCCACTTCCGGTTAGTTAGATCATTATTGTCGCAGAGGAATAATAAACCCAAAACTACTACCACGATTTTTAGTGCTTTCGACCAATAATTCCCCATTATGCAATTCCACAAACTCTTTGCATATAGTCAATCCAAGCCCTGAACCTTTTTCTCCATGAGTGCCTGGAGTGGAAAAAATATTATTGGGTTGAATAATTTTTTCAATTTCGGAAGGGGAGAGTCCATTTCCGGTATCAATAATTTCCACACGCAAATTTATGTTATCCTCCCGAAACGACCGCAAGGTTATTTTCCCGTTATGTGGTGTAAACTTTATGGCATTGGACATAAGATTTCTGACTACGGTTCGCATCATATCCAAATCTGCCTCAAAGTCTATATCGTTATGCAGGTCATTAGTTTCCAGTGCAATAGATTTATTCATCAATGTTTCCTTCAACAACATAATGTTCTCATGGAAAATATCCCTCACTGAAATTTTTCTGATTTTGGGATGTATTTCATTGGTTTGTGACCGGGCCCAATACAATAAATTCTCCATCAAAGCCAAAACCTGATTGGAAGATTCACTGATATATCGTGCATAATCCTCAATGATTTCATTTCCGCTCTCACCGGCAATTTCTTTGAGTAAGCTGGAAAAACCCACAATGGTGTTGAATGGTGATCGTACATCATGCGCAATGACGGAGAATAACCGGTCTTTGGTATTGTTCAGTTTCTGAAGATCATGATTTCTTTTTTGCAGCTGGCGGGCTTGTTCTCCAATGGTTTTTTTCTGTTTGGCAAGTTCTTTATTGATCTGGTTCAACTCAATGGTTCTTCTCTTTAGAGTTTGGTTTTTATCATGAATACTTTTGGTACGTTCATTCACCAGGGCAGTAAGGGCAGCTTTCTGGTGCCTCAACATCCGGGTACGAATATTCACAATAATATAAACAATAAACATCAATAGCATTAGTACACCCAGGAAAAACCAACCTGTCATATACCAGGGGGGACTTACGATGACTTTTATTGAGATTCCTTTCTTATTCCATACTCCATCGTTGTTGGCTGCCTTTACCCTAAAAATATATGTTCCGGGATGAAGATTGGTATAGGTGGCTTCCCGTTTGTTTCCCACATAGTTCCACCGATCCTCAAAACCCTCCAGTTTGTAGGCATACTTGTTTTTGGATGGATTGATAAAGTTGATGGCAGCATATTTTATGGTGAAAAAATTATCAGCATAGTCCAATTTAATCTCCTTTGCCATATTGATATTCTTAGGAAGAGGACTTTCTAAACCGTAGGTCTTGACAGGCTCATTGAAAAGCTGCAACTCCGTAAAAACGATTTCAGGAGGATCCAGGTTGTAATTAATATTAGCCGGATCAAACACATTGAGTCCAGCTGGACCTCCAAAAAAAAGATATTGTCTTCCATCAAAGAAGGAAGCTCTCAGATTAAAATCATTGGCCTGAAGCCCGTCTCGGAAATCGAAATTAAAAACTTGATTACTATCCGGATCGAAATGTGTCAAACCTCCATGCGTACTGATCCATAGCTTTCCTTCCTTGTCCTGTTCAATACTGCAGATGTATTGATTGTTAAACTCTTCTGAGCGGTAGGTGAAATGATCCTCATGGGGGTTGTAGGAATACAGTCCATTGGTGGTACCCACCCATATTACGGAATCAGGAGATTCATGGATACATAAGATATCATTACTTTTAAATCCGTTCTGATTTTTGGAGTCATAATTGACAAAAACCTGAAAAGAATCAGCATCAGCTTTCTTTTTATTCAAGCCATTGGATGTGGCCACCCAAAGATTTTGTTCAGCATCCAGAATTATATGATTGGTCCATTCAAGAGAGAGATTGCTGTTTTGAGGATTGTAATGCGTGAATTCTCCTGTTTTCCGGTCAAAAAAATCCACTCCTTTTCCGTGAACCGCCACCCAAAGGTTTCCCATCGAGTCTTCAGCAATCGACCTTACATCATTTCCACTGATAGATGCAGGGTTTTTATCATCATGCACATAACTTATAAACCCGTTAATGGCTGCGTCATATCGTTGCAAACCTTTACTATAACTCCCAACCCACATTTGATTCTTACTGTCAAGAAACAAATCAAAAACTGAGCCTTTTCCCAAAGAGCTTTTATTTTCTTTATTAAAATTAAAATGTGCGATAGAATCTTTGGCCCAATAAAAAACAGTAATACCACCGTTGAAACTTCCAGTCCATAAATTGCCTTCTGCATCTTCTGCAACGGAAAGCACATTTTCATCCCCTAAGGGCCAATAGTTGTGAGGACTGTCATCATATACATGAAATCCTCTGTCAACGACCGAAAAATCAAATCCCTTTTCAGAGTATATAACCCAGTAATTCATTTGTCGATCCTGAAAAATACCGATAGGATTACGCTTAATGTTATTGGTTCCATCTGGTTCTTCATATACGCCAATGAAATGATTGTTCTCCGGATCAAAAATTTTTAAGCCACTGAAAGAACATGCCCAGATAAAACCTTTTCTGTCGATATGTAAATCATGCACAAAGGCATCATCTCCGGACAGGAAGGAAATAGCTGTTTCTTCTGTAAAATCAATTTTTTTTATCCCGTTCCCTCTGGTGGCAACCCATAATAACCTGTCTGACATCGCCATATCCATCACGGTGTACTCTTCCAGTTCTCTCAAATCAGACTTCTTAATCCAGTGGGGCAATTTCATGGGAACAGCATGCCCTTCCTCATAGTTAAATCGCTTAATTCCACCTCCCAGATCCTGACCTGTCCATATTTGATTCCCATCAACAACGAAAGTGGTAATGTCTCCTCCCTTCAGCTTTATAATTGGGCGAAATGAAGCGGTTTCTTCCTGGTATCTATAAATAGCTTTCCCTGCAGCTACTAATATTTCCTTTTCATCCGTTTCGGCAACTTTGTAAATATAAGAACTGGCCAGTCCGGCAGGGTTGGATGAGGAAGATTTAACTTCGAAGGAATCAAATGAAGGTACATAAACCGACAACCCCCAAATAGTTCCAACCCATAACCTGTTTTGACTATCTGAATGCAGGCAGCGGATATTGTTATTGGTCAGATTGTAATTCCTGTCGCCATTGTTTCGGAAAACCCGTACCTCGTGGCCATCCAACCTGTTTAACCCATCCACAGTGCCAATCCATATATATCCCTCCTGATCTTGCGTGATACAGGTGGTAAACTGACTGGAAAGCTGTCTTTGTGTTGGCAGGGAATTAAAATTTAACTCAGGTAGCTGCCCCCAGGACGCTACATATCCCAAAAAAGAAAAAGAAATAATCCAAAATAACCGCATGTTGTTGCCCCAAAGTGTGTTCAGAAAGTCTCCTAAAGTCCCTCTTGAAAAATAACAAACCGATCCAGGTTACTTATGTTGATAATAAATAACTGAATAGTAAAAAATAACTCTATTACTTCAGTCAGGGTTAAACAGCGGGCAGGTAAGGATTAGAAAATTTAAATAAAGCCCCTGTTAGAAAATGATTAGTGTTTAATGCTGTAAGATATTGTATGCCCTCAATTATTTTTGCGTTTTCAGTATTGACTTGAACATAAGCCCCAAATACCTAAACCATTTTCAATACAATATATAATCAGTTTCTTTAACACTACATTCTTATACTCTTATGTTCGAAAAAAGTTATATTCTGTAGTAACAAAAAGAAAAGCTTCTAAGGAGAAGTAGTATATTTTTCCAATATACTATTTTTATGCATTTTAAAATAACAGAAAAACAAAACTTTAATTGATATTTGTCATGTAATAAGATCAAAATACGCTATTTTTGTTTTGAAAATTAATATTTATGAACCAAATTCTTTGAAATTTCAAATTGTCTACTTTTTCGGCTAAACCCAAATAAATAATTATTCAAAAATCAGACCTGCGAATTAATCACAGATTCAACCAAACCTTTTAGACAAATCTCTTTACTATTTATTATGAACCATCAGGAAACTTCATCTATCAACTTTTTTGGCGAAGATGCAATACCAGTAGAGCTGCATAAAGTCAGAATTGTCCAAAAACTCCATTTACGCCCTGTTGAAGAGCGACTTGATGCAATCGGAAAGGGAGGGTACAATACTTTCCTGCTTAATACCAAAGATGTTTTTCTGGACATGCTTACCGACAGTGGCACCAATGCGATGAGTGACAATCAGGTATCATCCATGCTCAAAGCCGATGATGCTTATGCCGGAAGTCAAAGTTTTTATAAAATGGAGCAGGCCCTGAAGGAAGTTTTTGGGAAAGAGTATATTTTACCGGTTCATCAGGGACGAGCTGCCGAAAATGTGGTTTCTCAAATCTTCATAAAAAAGGGAGACATCATCCCCATGAATTATCACTTTACCACCACCAAAGCTCACATGGAACTCAATGGAGGTAAAATTGTGGAAATTCTGACCGCTGAAGGATTGCGGATAAAAAGCAAGCATCCTTTTAAAGGGAATATTGATATAGATCAACTTAAAACCCTTATTTCCAATCATGGAGCTTCCAAAATCCCTTTTATCCGATTGGAAGCCTCCACCAATCTGATCGGCGGGCAACCTTTTTCGATCCAAAACATGCGTGAAGTGAAACAAGTAGCTGACGAGCATGGTATCATGATTGTTCTGGATGCCAGTCTGATCGGTGAAAATGCATGGTTCATCAAGCAGAGAGAAGCGGAATTTAAAAACACTCCTATCAAAGAGATTCTTCGTTTAATGTGCAGTTTTGCGGATATTGTTTATTTTTCTTCCCGCAAAGTTAGTTCAACCAGAGGAGGAGGCATTTGCACCAATAGCAAGGAGTTATTTTTGAAAATGCGCGATTTGATTCCGCTCTACGAAGGATTCCTTACTTATGGGGGGATGTCGGTTCGTGAAATTGAGGCTATGGCTGTAGGACTCATGGAGACGACCGATGAAACGGTCATCAGCCAATCTCCTTCGTTTATTGAATACACTGTCAATGAACTGGAAAAACGCAATATTCCGGTCATAACTCCGGCCGGAGCACTAGGTTGCCACATCGATGCGATGTCGTTCTTATCACATGTTCCTCAAAAAGAATATCCTGCCGGAGCATTGGCAGCTGCACTTTACATTATTTCTGGCTGTCGGGGCATGGAAAGAGGCACCATTTCCAGTGTACGTGATGAAAATGGGGAAGATGTCCTCGCAGATATGGAGTTATTACGTTTGGCATTTCCCAGACGTGTATTTACTTTATCCCAAACTAAATTCCTGATCGACAGAGTTCATTGGTTGTACGAAAACCGGGGACTGGTCGGAGGACTTAAATTCGTTGAGGAACCAGAGGTTTTGCGCTTTTTTATGGGACGGTTGGCGCCTGTAAATGACTGGCCTCAGAAACTGGTAGAAAAATTCAAAAAAGATTTTGGAAATAGTCTCTAATCCCGGAACAGATTAGATTTTAGGTTTGCCCGGCATCTCCCAAATACAGGAGATGCCGGGTTTTTTTATTGCATTTGTTATCAAATATTGACATCAGGTTGAACAAAATTATTAAGGAAGTCGTTTGTAGTACAAAACAAGGTAAAATACACTATTTTAATTTGGATTTGTTTTAAATAAACCAATGAACTATTTTTGCCACTCAGAAATTACAAAAATTAAACCCAACTGATATGTCAACATTTGAAATAATGATGCCCAAAATGGGCGAAAGCGTGGAAGAAGCCACGATTACCAAGTGGTTCGTTAAAGAAGGAGATAAGGTAGAGGAAGATGATCCGATACTTGAGATCGCAACCGATAAGGTAGATTCAGAAATACCTTCTCCTGTAGCAGGAACCATAAAAGAAGTCAAATTTGAAGTAGACGATGTGGTGGCCGTCGGAACACCCGTTGCTGTTGTTCTTCTGGAAGGTGAGGAAGACGAAGATGCCGGAGAAGAATCAGAAAAAGAAGAACAAGAAGAGACCAAAGCGGAAACTTCAGAAAAACAAGGTGACAAAAAACAAGAAGGAGCCACCGAAAAACCAAGCAGCGCAGAAGAGCAGGAAAGTGATCGGTTCTATTCTCCGCTGGTCAGAAGTATTGCCAAACAGGAAGGGATTTCATTCAAGGAGCTGGACAACATTGAAGGTAGCGGGCGGGATGGCCGCGTTACCAAAGAAGATTTACTGGCTTATCTTGAGTCTGGGAGTCAGAAAACCGCTGATGAGTCTGCCCCGAAGAAAGAAACTGCTAAAGAGGAAAAATCTGCAGCAGCCCCGGCCAAAACTGTGCAAGCACCCAAAGTGACTGCCGGAGCCGGCGATGAAATCAAAGAAATGGATCGCCTCCGTAAGCTTATCGCCGAGAATATGGTAATGTCCAAACAAGTATCGCCGCACGTAACCTCTGTGGTAGAAGCTGATGTTACGAATCTGGTCTTATGGCGCAACAAGGTGAAAGATCAATTCCAGAAAAAATACGGTGAAAAACTGACCTTTATGCCTATGTTTGCCGAGGCCGTTGCCAAGGCATTGAGAGACTTTCCGGGCGTAAATGCCTCGGTGGATGGACACAATATTATTTTGCGCAAGAATGTAAACATTGGAATGGCGGTGGCCTTGCCTTCCGGAAATCTTATTGTCCCGGTTGTTAAACAGGCAGACCAGAAAAATGTAGTAGGACTGGCCTCCGAATTGAACAGGCTGGCTGATGCTGCCCGTAACAATAAACTCTCGGGAGACGACATCCAGGGCGGAACATTCACCATAACCAACTTCGGTTCTTTCAAAAATACAATCGGAACACCAATTATCAATCAACCGCAGGTGGCCATTCTGGCAACCGGTACAATTGAGAAAAAGCCAGCCGTTGTGGAAACACCTACCGGAGATGTTATCGCTATCCGTCACAAAATGTTCTTGTCTCTTTCATACGACCATCGTGTTGTGGATGGGGCTCTTGGCGGAATGTTCCTTCGTCGTATTGCCGATTATCTCGAAGAGGCCGATATCGACAGAGAAGTCTAGCAGATTGATATTTTTTCAATTTAAATGTCTTTCGCATTTCTCCGCAGATGTTTTGTTTGAAATTTTTGAGCCATGAGACCAGTCATGAAGAATCCAAAACAAAAGAGTAATCGTTTTTTGAGACTTATGTTTGGTTTCATGCCTTCTTTAAAGTAAATATTCAAGATATGAAAAGTAATGTTCAAGAAAAATATTCGGTAAAAAAGACCGACAAGAAAACCCTGTTGAAGTGGTATCGGCTGCTGTTTTTGGGACGTACCCTGGACGAACGGGCTCCGAATTATCTTAAGCAGGCTATTGGCTGGTCCTATCATGCCCCTGCAGCGGGTCATGATGGCATTCAATTGGCCATCGGTCAAAATTTCCGTAAAAACAAAGACCATTTGTTTCCCTATTACAGGGATCTTCAAACCTGTGTTTCGGCAGGTATGACAGCCGAAGAGGTTATCTTTAATGGTATCTCCAAGGATGCTGATGTGGCTGGTGGAGGTCGACACATGTCTAATCACCTCGCCAAACCGGCATGGAATATTCACAATGTGAGTTCGGCCACTGGAAACCATACACTGCATGCAACAGGGTTGGGACGGGCAATAAAAACCTATAAGGAAAAAGATGCCGTTGTTATCAGTTCCCAAGGTGAAAGCTCTGTTTCTGAAGGCTATGTTTATGAAGCTATTAATGGAGCATCCCGTGAAAAACTTCCGGTGGTTTTTGTTTTTCAGGATAACGGATATGGGATTTCTGTTCCCAAAGAAGATCAGACTGCCAACCGCAAAGTGGCACACAATTTTGATGGTTTCAAAAACCTGCGTATCATTTATTGCAACGGCAAGGACATTTTTGATTCCATGAATGCCATGGAAGAGGCGGTCAACTGGGCAAAAAAAGAACAAAGCCCGGTGGTGGTGCATGCCAATTGTGTGCGCATTGGTTCTCACTCCAATTCTGACCGCCACGAGTTGTATCGCGATGAGAATGAATTAAAGTATGTAAAAGAGTATGATCCTTTGGCCAAGTATCGCAGAATGCTGCTTCGATATGACAAAGCCACAGAGGAGGAGTTGAAGGAGATTGAAGAAAAGGTAACCAAAGAAGTGAAGGATGCCCACAAAAAGGCTATAAAGGCAGCGGATCCAAAACCCGAATCCATCCATGATTTTGTATTTCCCGAACCTTATAAAAGCGAAAAATATCCTGAAGGAATTCACAGTGCTGATGGAGAGCCCATTAAGCTCATTGAAGCGCTCAACAGTACACTGAAGGCAGAATTCCGTCACAACCCTGATACTTATTTATGGGGGCAGGATATTGCCAATAAAGACAAAGGCGGAGTTTTCAATGTATCTAAGGGGATGCAGCAGGAATTTGGCAAGCATCGCGTATTTAATGCGCCGATTGCCGAGGACTATATTATGGGAACGGCCAATGGAATGTCCAGGTATGATAAGAAGATCAGAATTGTTGTGGAAGGTGCTGAGTTTGCCGACTATTTCTGGCCTGCCATGGAACAGTATGTGGAAACAACCCACGAATACTGGCGTACCAAAGGGCAGTTTTCACCCAATATTACGGTGCGGCTTGCCTCTGGCGGATATATTGGTGGGGGACTTTACCATTCACAGACCACAGAAAGTGCATTGGCTACATTTCCGGGTGTAAGAGTGGTTTATCCGTCCTTTGCAGATGATGCAGCAGGATTGTTACGCACCTCTATGCGTTCGGAAGGAATGACTTTGTTTTTGGAACCAAAAGCACTCTATAACTCGCCTAAAACAGCCTCCGTTGTACCCGACGACTTTGAGGTGCCTTTTGGAAAAGCGAGAGTGCGGCGCAAAGGTGAATATATGACAATAATCACCTACGGAAATACAACACACATGTGCCTTGAAGCTGCCGAAAAAATGAGTAAAGAGGATGGCATTGAGGTGGAGGTGATCGATATTCGTTCTTTGGTTCCATTGGATAAGGAGACTATCTTTAAATCATTGGAAAAAACATCCAGAGCTTTAGTGGTACACGAAGACAAAGTATTTGGCGGTTTTGGTGGCGAACTGGCAGCAATAATTGCTGATGAAGCATTCGAATTGCTTGATGCACCTGTCAAACGACTTGGTTCAGAGTTTACCCCGGTAGGTTTTAACCGGATTCTGGAAGCAGCTACACTGCCCAATACCGATAAAATTCTGAAGGCGGCACGTGACCTGGCCAATTATTAACCATTTTTTCCGATTAAAAAGCAATAATAATGAAGAAGGTAGGTATCTTTTATAGTTTTCGCTCGCACAAAACCAAACAACAGGTAAAGAAGATGATTAAACATCTGGGCGAAAAAAATGTGGAAGAAGTCGACGTAGATGAAGCCACACACAAAGAATTTGAGAAATTTGACAATTATATTTTTGCTATCCCCACCTGGTTTGATGGAGAACTCCCCAACTACTGGGACGAGTTTTTGCCAACGATTGAAGACGACAGTCTCAAAGGAAAAACTTTTGCGCTATTTGGTGGTGGAGATCAAAAAGGTTATCCCGAGAACTTTGTAGATGGACTGGGACTAATGGCTGAATTTATTGAGCAGCGTGGCGGTAAAGTCATTGGATTCACCTCTGTGGAGGGATATAATTTTGAAGCCTCACGTGCTCAACGGGGAGATCAGTTTGTCGGGCTTGCACTTGATATAGAAAATCAGGCGGGATTGACAGATGAACGAATACAAAACTGGATTAAAGAGGTTGAAAAGAATTTTGATTAAAAGGATTTCTTTGCTGCGTTTGATCTAAACCTTAATTAAAATTTATATAGCCCCCCAATACAGTAGATTTATTACTAATTTGGGAGGCTTTTAGTGCTTAATAAGCCTTTTATGGCTCAGATAACAGCAAGCAGCAATTGATTCTGCCATTGGTAAAAAGATAACCATTATTAAGCGTTTAAGCAGATAATGCATGACAAGGATTAAGAAAAACTAAAAAATTTAATTTAAACTTTTTCATCCATTTATTTGGATTGTATCGTCAAAACTGTACTTTTGTACCCGCTAAACAAAACAGGCGACTCAGTAGCTCAGCTGGTAG
>DHQK01000172.1:18406-19373 GCA_002411085.1 Marinilabilia sp. UBA5340
TCCAGGGTTCGAATCCCTGCTGGGTCACCATTCCATATAATGAACCGTATTCTGAAAACATTCAGAATACGGTTTTTTTATGGGGTTAATTATGTAAATTAAAATGAATACTCAAGTCACAAAATTTACTTGACGCTCATATCCCCCTAGGAACCCATCCTGCATTTGAAAAGTCTATTGAAAGCTTCAGCCAATCATTAAAACCCGCTTAAAGGGAAAACAATGCTGCAGCCACAGTTTTCTGCTACCGGTAATAAAGTTAAACGAAACAGAATATCTTTTCCTGTAGCGGTAAAAATCCTTCCTCTGTAGATGACCTCTGCACGTATAAGAATATCCAAAACTCAATGGAGAATACCATATAGAACCCGATACTGAAAGTTCAGCATTCGTTAGGAAATATATATCTGAAAAAACAGATCCAACTCATTCAAGACTTTATTTCATTATCAAATTTCCTTATTTAGGCAAAATATTATCTAAAAAAGCAGAGTAGGGGAGCGGATCTTTAATTATTTACATCTGTAACCTGTCTATAAATAGCTTTAATACTCCTGTAAAAGTCATATTCAACAAACCCTAAAATTCACTTTTTCAATTACTTAAACAATTCAAGTAAAGTAAAAATAGAAGTGTTTCCTACTATTGCATGTATAAATATGCACAAACGACTTTGTGAGGCTCTAACTATCAGCATAAACACATGTTAACCAGCCAGAAACAGGGATTATATAAAAATCAACTTTAGCAAACACAGAGATCACTGATACCTCATTGAAAAACAGAGTTATTTATTGCACAGCACAGAATACATTCCCTACAAAACTCTAAAGAAATAATATGTATCCAACATTGATTATACATATTCTATGATCAATAACCCGCTGTGCTACAAATGAATGTTCTAATTTATCCAAATTTGGATTTAAGTATTGTCTTCGTATCAAAAGAAACCCGATATTACCTC
>DHQK01000172.1:19664-25656 GCA_002411085.1 Marinilabilia sp. UBA5340
CAAAAGAAATTTATTACATTTGTAGACTCTCTGATAAATGACAAAGTTACACATGTCACATCAGGCTTAAATCCTTTGGAATATGGAAGAAAGACTTAAAGAAATATTATCCCGGGAAGCATTGAGTCCGGCGCGTTTTGCAGAATTAGTGGGAGTACAGCGCTCCAGTGTTAGTCATATTATCTCGGGGCGTAACAAGCCCAGCCTTGACTTTTTACGTAAGATCCTGACGGCATTGGAACATATCAGTCCAGATTGGCTAATATCGGGCAAAGGGCCTTATAAAAGAGTCGATTGGGTTGCGGCTCAAAAGCAATCATCCAACCGGCCCCAAAGTGAACACCCAAGCGGCCGAATTGAATTTCCGGTAACTCATAGTGCCCTAAGAGATGAAGATAGGGCTGTCTATCAATCCAATAAGCCACGATTCAATCTGTCCCCGGCAAAGACCAGTCCTCCTTCAATCGATGAAAAAGGCGCAGAATCCGGCACAGAACAGAAAAAATCTGCTACAGCATCTGCTGATTCCATACCTCCATCAACGCCCCCACATGCACCTAAAAAAGTCATAAAAACCATCTTGTTCTACGAAGACAAAACCTTTCAGGTTTTTTACCCGGAAGAATAAGAATACCGATAGTGTTTATAGAAAGCGAATGGCATTTAAGCAATGTTTATGTCGCATTTTTTCTATATTTGTCGACTGAATAGCAATAAAATGGAGTGGATTACATTTGTAAACAAGTATATTTTGATACCTAACTAATCTATTTGAGGCTCTGTTTTATCTCTATAATATCCTTTAAATAAGGGGATATAAATGATTTTTTGATTCTTTCTGCATTAAAAACTTGTTGACCAATTAGAACATGCAAAAAAAATTCATTGATGATTTTACCATCATAGCCAATGAACGACATACGCGGGAGTTTGTAGTGCTTACACTGCAGGCCTCTGGAAAACTTCCCGAAATGTTGCCCGGACAATTTGTGGAAGCACGCGTGGATGGTTCTTTACAAACCTATCTCCGGCGTCCTTTGTCTATTCATGATGTTGACTATACCAACAACACACTGAAATTGCTGGTGCAGGAAGTTGGACCAGGAACGCAAACCCTCAGTCAGCTCAAAACAGGCGACCAGCTTAACCTGATTTATCCGCTCGGCAACCATTACACCTTACCCGGTAGCGATAAGGTGCTCTTGATTGGCGGCGGATGTGGCGTTGCACCATTACTATTTCTGGGACGTTACCTGAAAGAACATGGAATCAGTCCCCGCTTTTTAATTGGTGGGCGCACGGCAGCCGATTTGGTTGAATTGAAATCGTATGAAAAACTGGGTGAAGTGCTGGTGACTACAGAAGATGGCTCCCGAGGCACAAAGGGATATGTCATTCATCATCCGGTAATGAAAACGTTTGAACCCGATTTCAAGCATATCTTCACTTGTGGGCCGCAAGCGATGATGAAAATATTGGCCAAATATGCAGCTGAACGGGATATTGAATGCCAGGTATCTCTCGAAAATACTATGGCTTGCGGTATTGGAGCCTGTCTTTGCTGTGTAACTCCCACACAAGACGGCCACAAATGTGTATGCACAGACGGACCAGTTTTTGACTCAAAATATGTGAAATGGTAGATTTATCAGTACAATTAGGTGAATTAACACTCCGAAACCCGGTGATGACCGCTTCTGGCACATTCGGATATGGCGAAGAATATGAGGATTTTATCCACTTGTCGGATCTTGGAGGGATTGTGGTCAAAGGAACAACAGCTCATCACAGGGAGGGAAATCCTTACCCGAGAATGGCTGAAACTCCCATGGGAATGCTCAATGCGGTGGGACTTCAAAATAAAGGAGTGGACGTATTTGCCCGGGAAATCTGGCCCCGCATCTCGAACCGGGATACGCATATTTTTGTAAACGTATCGGGCTCTACTGTTGAAGAATACGTGGAAACTGCTGCCAAAATCGCTGAATTGGAGGGAGTTCCGGGAATAGAGTTAAATATTTCCTGTCCCAACGTCAAAGAGGGAGGGATGGCTTTTGGTACCAGTTGCCCTTCAGCAATTGCTGTCACCCGGGCTGTTCGGGAGGTATTTCCCCGACATTTGATGGTGAAATTATCGCCCAATGTGACTGATATCGTGGAGATTGCCCAGGGAGTAGAGCAGGCAGGGGCCGATTCAGTTTCTCTGATCAACACCCTGCTGGGAATGGCCATTGATGTACATACCCAAAAACCGGTACTTTCAACTGTTACCGGAGGGTTATCCGGCCCCTGTGTCAAACCGGTGGCACTGCGAATGGTCTGGCAGGTTGCTTCCGCCGTGAATATTCCGGTAGTGGGATTGGGAGGCATCTCCTCGGCCACCGACGCCATCGAATTTTTGCTCGCAGGTGCTACAGCAATACAGGTAGGTACGGCCAATTTCAGAGAACCTGATGTAACAGTTAAAATTGCGCAGGGAATCGCTGCGTATATGGAACAACATGGCATCAAGTCTATGACCGAATTGACAGGTGCCTTAAAAGTATAAGGTTTCAAAGGCTATTTTAGGACAAAAGCTTGCGGGTTACAAATGAAAACAAACACCTTTCTCCAGATCGATACATCTGTAACCACAACAAAAATTTAATTTTACTTATGCGGTATCCATTTGTGAACACACTGATGTGCTTTTCCCTTCTAATTGTATTGCTGTTATTTCCAGGTAAAGCAATGGAAGCACAAAACCAAGTCACCGGAAAGTTGTCAGAAAAAGCACGCATATCAGTACTGACCTGTGCACCGGGAAAAGAGTTGTACTCTGTGTTTGGACACACTGCCATTAGGGTTTCAGATTCAAAGCAGGAATTAGACTTAGTGTTTAATTATGGTACTTTCGATTTCAATACTCCCTTTTTCTATTTGAAATTTGGTCACGGAAATCTGGATTATTTACTTTCTGTAGCGTCCTTTAAACGATTTATGCGCGAATATTTTATGACCAACAGGTCGGTTTGGGAGCAGGAGTTGAATCTGACAGCCCAACAAAAAGAGCGATTGTTCAACGACTTGTTATTAAATGCCCAACCTGAGAACAGGGCTTATCAATACGACTTCTTTTATGACAATTGTGCCACCAGAGTGGCCGATATCATTCTGGATCAGTTTCCTGCCCGCTCAGTAGATTTTACAGCAAACAAGAGTCCCGATGCCTTGACTTTCCGCCAGGCAATTCATCCCTACCTGGCCTCCCAGCCATGGACAAAGCTGGGAATAGATTTGATATTGGGTGCTCCGGCAGATGCCCCCACTGATTCATTGTCCATCATGTTTTTGCCCGATTATCTGATGCTTCAGTTCTCCGAAATCCGGATTCATCAGGATCCACCAACTTCTTTGGTGAAAGAGGAGAATATCTTACTTGACTTCACCGATCAAACGGAAATTTCCAACAGCCTTGTTTCACCAATTATCCTTTTATGGATTCTTTTTCTTGCGGTATTATTGCTTTCCGCAGCAGAAGCTTACGGATCCATAAGACTAAAATTTCTGGATGGCATTTTATTCGGAATAACAGGTTTATTGGGGCTAGTTATTCTATACCTCAGCTGGATTTCCAATCATCAGGTAACCAGTCCCAACTGGAATTTACTTTGGGCCAATCCGCTGTGGTTGATGATTATTACAAATGTAAATACAAAAATTGGCAAGTTTATTTCATTTGGAGAAGTTATTTTACTTTGTATTTTCCTGGTAACTTCATTTATGAAATCACTACAGTTTTTCCCTTCTGAAGTGTATCCGATCGTCTTTCTTTTGCTGGTTCGTATACTAAGGCCTTTTCGATGGTGGTTGGGAAAAAGTGCATAAAAAGCTTGCACCTTTTCACCGGCATCCGAATTCTTTATTATTTGTATGGGAAGAAGGAATATTTGTATTTCCATAGAACCGACCGTATGACAACATCAGTCCATTCTTGAAAAAATAGCATCGTTAGTTATGTTAAACTTCTTGTGTATTGCCTTTGCTATTTCTTATCAAAATTACCTCTGCCTGTTTAATCTCCAAAGTAGAAATTTCTCTGTTTTCCAAAAAATTCATCAAATAAAAGAAACTTTTCTTTATCGTGATCGTAATAATGCAAGCGATTTTTGTGTTCTTTTTTCAAAAAGACTATTTTTACAATCGTTAACCAAGGGTCTATAATGAAATTATTTCATTATTTCCGAACAATTTGTTTTAATCCGGACTACCGGGGAAAACCTGAATTTTATTCATTTAGGAAAGTAACTAATAAATAATTCAGGTTAGGATGAAAGTTGTGAGCAGGTACAGATTTTCGGCAATAAGTAAGTATTATGAAATTACATTTTAAGCTATTACTAATTCTTGCGGGCATTTCTGCAGGAATGGCAGCCAAATATATCACGGGGCCTTCTATTCAGTCGTTTGGTACAGATTTTACACCTCCTGAACCAAATGCTACTTCGCTACGAATATCAGGTTTCTTTTCGGATGATGCGGCATTCTCGTCCATCGATCATTCCGTCAGTTCTTTTCTGCAACGCAATGATATGGCCGGAGCTTCAGTCGCCATTGCCAAGGAGGGAAAGCTGGTTTTTAGCAAGGGGTATGGCTGGGCCGACAAGGACAACCGTGTTCGCACTGAACCTTATCATCTTTTCCGCGTAGCCAGCGTTTCCAAGTTAATCACGGCGGCAGGAATTATGAAGTTGGCGGAAGAAGGGAAGCTTAAGCTTGATGATCATGTTTTTGGACCTGATGGTATTCTCAATCAACCTCCTTATGATATTTATATTGACCACAATGTGGAAGACATTAAAGTTGAACATTTGCTGAACCACTCAGGAGGCTGGACTAACCGATGGGGTGATCCGATGTTTATTCCTCATGCTGTAGCAAGAGGTCTGGGAAAAGAGTTACCGGTAGATGCAGAAGATATTATTCACTACATGCTGGGCAAACGATTACACTTTAAGCCTGGTACAATGTCGTCTTATTCCAATCTGGGCTATGCGATTCTGGGCAAAATTATTGAAAAAGCAAGTGGTGAAGACTATGAGTCGTATATAAAAACCAATCTGCTATATCCTTTGGGAATCTTCGACATGCGCCTGGGAGGGAGCTATCTGACCGAAAGAGCTGAATTGGAGGTCAAGTATTACGAACCTTCTGATACTTATCTGGTAACAGACCATAAGAGTGAAGAGAAAGTACCCCGGAGCTATGGAGGAAACGATATCAGAACATTGGGGCCCGCGGGAGGTTGGCTGGCATCTTCCACAGATTTATTGAAATTTATGCTGGCCATTGACGGGATGAATCTGCCTGAAGACATTTTAAAGAAAGAATCGATTGAAACCATGACCACTCCGGTAAAGAAATATCTGGATCCAATGGGTTGGCGGGGAGTCAGGAAGAATTACTGGTATCGTACAGGTACACTGGCTGGTACGTCGGCTTTGATGGTGAGAAATGACAATGGTATTTCGTATGTTGTGTTATTCAACAGCAGCACGTGGAAAGGTCCCATGCTTTCAACTGACATCAGGCGGATGATGGACAGGGCTCTACGCAAAACTCATGAATGGCCTGAATATAATCTCTTCGAGCTGGCCAGCAACTGGAAATAGATTGTATTTATTAAACGGCGTATTTACAAGGAAGAGTTGAGGAAAAATAAGATATATTTTGATACCAAAACGGCAGATGTTATTCTGCCGTTTTTTTTTTGCATTCAAAACTTCATAAACGCTTTGACCATGTTTGTCAGGATAATAGAAACATAGGAGAATTATTTTGCAAGCCTCACGTTAAAACACTCAATATTTCTTTCGCATTCAAAGTGCACTCAATCGTAGCGATAAACTCTCACGTAATGAATTCACACTTTGTATCAGTGAATATTCACCAGGTTTCATTCTCCATTAAGCTGGCTTATGAATTACTGATCGCATGTTCGTATTATTGATTA
>DHQK01000172.1:25915-39574 GCA_002411085.1 Marinilabilia sp. UBA5340
AAAAAAATAGCAGATTCGAGAACCTGCTATTTTTAATACTTTCACTACTCTCCTTTGAGTTGCTTAATTTTTGCATCTACTTCATCATACTTATCGTTCATTTCGAAACGATAGTATAATCCCTTCAGACTTTCAAGAACAGAAACATCTTCAGGCTTAGACTCATGAGCACGCTCCATAAAAGGCAAAGAAGTTTTAAACAAGCTGTCAGCTTTCTCTTTTTCAGCTTTAAATTTCGCATGATCGGTCTCATCATTGGCCACATTCATCTGCTCAATCGCTTTGTTGTAATAAATTACCCCAAGATTGTAAAGTGCATCAAAATATGTCTCATCCAGTTCCAATGCATTTTTATAATCCTCTATGGCCTCATCATAATTCTTAGCCTGATCGGCCAAAACACCACGAGCATAATAATATGTGGGATTATCCGGATCATTTTCGATAGCCTGATTCAAATAGGCCTTGGCTTCATCGTTTTGTTTGGTTTCCAGATAATAATTTATCAACTGCGTCAGCAATCGGTCATCTTCGGGGTATTTTTCAAAACCAGTCTGAAGATTCTCAGCCATTTTGGTTGAGTCTTGCATGGTTCCATAAACCTGATGCAACAGCAAAACAGCATCTCCTCCACCGTAATTATACTCAATAGACTCCTCCAGATACTTGGACGCTTTCTCCCAATTCTTGGCATTGTAGGCAGCCAAAGCTGTATTGTAAATGATTGCGGTATCCACTGTAGGATTTTCTTTCTGGAACATTTCCAGATTATTAACTTTCAGAACATTTTCGAATGCCATCATTGCATTTTCATAGTTCTGTTCGTTAAATCCTTCAATACCCGCATTGGTCAATTCATTCACAAAAAAGGTCAATGCCACTTTGATTTCATTTTCGAACCGGTTATTGTCTGCTTTATCCAGTTCAATGGCCTTCATGTAATTATCTACCGCATCCTGCAGCAACTGAATGTCTTTCTGCTTCTTGTATTTGGCAGTAGACAGCTGAGCTGCAACAATATAAGTTTTGGGCCAGTCTTGCGAACGCTTATGGGTATAAGCTTCTTCCAAACGTTCAGCAGCAGCTTCCAGGTCGCCATTTTCAATATATGCCTGGGCTGCATTCACTTTCCCTTTCTGTGCATAAACACCTGCTACCATAAATAAAGCAAGTGCAACAAATAGTAACTTCTTCATTGTTTATCTGTTTTTGAGTGGATTTTACAAATCAAATTTATGAATTCTCTCCATTATTTTCATCTTCTACATCATCGGATTGCTTTTCTAAGATACCTGACTCTGTAATATCTTCATCCATTTTTGCCTCGGACAATACCTTTGTTACAGATGCTATCATATCATGCTTCTTATCCAGATTAATCAATCGCACACCCTGAGTAGCTCTTCCTGTTACCCTGAGATCAGCTACAGCAACGCGAATGGTTACTCCCGAGCGATTAATAATCATAAGGTCATTATCGTCATTGACACTCTTGATCGTAATAAGATCTCCGGTTTTATCAGAAATGCGCATGGTTTTTACACCTTTACCACCTCTGTTGGTTATCCGGTAATCTTCCAGGCTGGAACGTTTTCCAAATCCTTTTTCCGACACTACAAGAATATCGTCGTCATTATCTTTCACACAAACCATGCCAACGACTTCATCAGCGTCTGAATCAAGAGTTATACCTCTAACTCCCAACCCCTTACGACCAATCGAGCGTACTTTGGTTTCATTGAAACGAATGGCACGTCCTGAGCGCGTAGCCATCAAAATTTCGCTGTTTCCATTGGTCAAACGGGCCTGAATCAACTCATCTCCCTCACGCACACCGATGGCAATCACCCCCGACTGGCGAGGTCTGGAATAATCTGCCAAAAGTGACTTTTTGATAATCCCCTTCTTCGTTCCCATCACAATATAGTGGGAATTACAATATTCCTCTTCATTGAGCTTCTTCACCCGGATAAAAGCTTTTACAGTATCTTCCGGATCAATCTGCAGCAAGTTTTGAATGGCCCGTCCTTTGGAATTTTTGGTTCCTTCAGGAATTTCATAAACTTTCAGCCAGAAACAACGCCCCATTTTTGTAAAGAAGAGCATCGTATTGTGCATAGAAGCAGGATAAATATGCTCAATAAAATCTTCATCGCGGGTAGTGCTTCCTTTAGATCCCACTCCCCCCCGGTTTTGTGTTCTGAATTCAGCCAGTGGCGTACGCTTGATATATCCCATGTGAGAAATGGTGATTATCATCTGCTCATCGGCATAGAAATCCTCCGGGTTAAATTCCTCGGAAGAATAGACAATATCGGTGCGCCGGGGATCGTTGTACTTGCTCTTAATTTCCAGCATCTCGTTTTTGATGATCTCCATCCGCTGCTCTACATTGGCCAGGATTTCCTTCAAACGATCGATTTCTTTCAACAATGCCTCGTATTCAGCTCTCAGTTTATCCTGTTCCAGTCCTGTCAGCTGGCGCAGACGCATATCCACAATAGCCCGTGACTGAATCTCTGTGAGTTCGAATCGCTCCATCAATTTGTCACGCGCTTCATCCGGACTTTGAGCTGCACGAATAATCTTGATAACTTCATCAATATTATCACTGGCAATAATCAACCCTTCCAGAATATGTGCCCGTTTTTCGGCCTGATCCAGTTCAAACTGCGTACGACGTGTCACCACATCATGACGGTGCTCCACAAAATTCTGAATAATACCTTTAATATTCAATAACCTGGGACGTCCCTTCACCAAGGCAATATTATTGACACCAAAAGAGGATTGCAGTGCGGTATACTTATAAAGATGGTTCAATACCACATTGGCAATAGCTTCCTTCTTCAGGTCAATTACAATGCGCATTCCTTCACGATCCGATTCGTCATTTACGTTGGAGATACCCTCAATTTTCTTGTCATTAACCAGATCAGCAATTTTGACAATCAATTCGGCCTTATTGACCATATACGGAATCTCGGTAATAATGATCTTTTCGCGACCATTGCTTTCGGTTTCAATTTCCGATTTGGCACGAATCACAATCCGTCCCCGGCCGGTCTCATAGGCTTCTTTTACCCCCTGGTATCCATAAATGGTACCACCAGTGGGAAAGTCCGGCGCCTGAATAACCTTTATTAATTCTTCAATTTCAATATCAGGATCGTCGATGTATGCCACAATGGCATTTATTGCATCTCCCAAATTATGAGGTGGCATGTTGGTTGCCATACCCACAGCAATACCTGAGGTCCCGTTTACCAGAAGCGCCGGAATTCTGGTCGGCAGCACAGTCGGTTCTTTCAGGGAATCATCGAAGTTGTACTGGAAATCTACAGTATTTTTCTCGATATCGGCCAGCATCTCTTCCGAAAGCCGGTTCATACGTGCCTCGGTATAACGCATGGCAGCAGGACTGTCGCCATCCACTGATCCCATATTACCTTGTCCATCTACCAACATGTAGCGCATTGACCAGGGCTGGGCCATTCTTACCATAGCATGATAAACCGAAGAATCGCCGTGCGGGTGATATTTACCCAACACCTCTCCCACAATCCTTGCCGACTTCTTGTAAGGCTTGTTAGGAGACATTCCCAAATCATGCATTCCGAAAAGTACACGCCTGTGTACTGGTTTTAGGCCATCCCGAACGTCAGGTAAGGCACGGGAAACAATCACAGACATCGAATAATCGATGTAAGCAGATTGCATTTCCTCTTCAATGTTAATCTTTATTATTCTTTCTTCATCAGCCATTTAGATAGTCTTTAGATGAGTCTGAAATAAAAAACGCCCTTGGTTTAAGGGCCATTTTTTTCGCCGCCCTAAATTAATCATTTCCTCCCGAATGGAAAAAAAACCGACCTTGTTTTTTATCCCCTGCTCTCCTTGGGATTTTTGGCCTTTTTATAGTATTTTTGAGGAAAGCAAATCTGCAATTATGACATTGATCAAATCATTGCACAATTTTTGACGATACCTGAGAAATTTTCTTTATTATAATGTATCAGGTTTATTGAATAAATGAAAGGAAAGTAACCTTATGGATTTAAATTTTTCATCAACAATAAAAGAAGTTATCACCTTCAGTCGCCAGGAAGCTTCCCGATTGGGCAATCCTTTTCTGGCTCCCGAGCATCTGATGCTGGGGCTGCTGAACAACGCCAACTGCAAGGCACTGAGGATGCTTGAGCACCTCAATGTGGATGTGGATCACGTGCGTGATACTATCGAAAAACAAATCAGGGAAACCAATCCTTTGAACAATAATGACCAGTTACCTCTTTTAAAATCAACAGAGCAAATTTTAAAACTGGTTCATCTTGAAGCAAGGGCACTGAAAAGCCCAAAAGTTAACACGCTGCACCTGCTTCTTGCTTTAGTCAAAGACAGGAACAGCACAATATCTGAAATTATGAGTGATTACAATGTAAAATACGAACAGATTCGTTTGCTGGCTGAACAAACTCCTCCTCAGGGCAAAGCACAAATGCCTGACGATGATGACGCCGATTCGCCATTTTCTTCCCAGGGCGGTGGCGGAGGAGGCCACGAAAGTGGCAAGTCAGGAACAGGCAAGCCCGGATCGGATACCCCGGTGCTGGACAATTTTGGCATCGACATCACCCGTGCTGCCGAAGAAGGTCGTTTGGATCCCATTGTGGGACGCGAACGGGAGATTGAGCGTCTGGCCCAAATACTGAGCCGCCGTAAGAAAAATAATCCGGTTCTTATTGGTGAACCAGGGGTAGGTAAATCTGCTATCGCCGAAGGACTTGCCTTGAGAATCATTGACAAAAAAGTGTCCAGAGTGCTGTTCGACAAGCGGGTAGTTACGCTTGATCTTGCATCCATTGTGGCAGGTACAAAATATAGGGGGCAGTTTGAGGAACGCATCAAAGCCATACTCAACGAACTGTCGAAAAATCCCAATATTATTCTTTTCATCGATGAAATTCATACCATTGTAGGTGCGGGAGGAGCTACCGGTTCTCTGGATGCGGCCAATATGCTGAAACCCGCTCTGGCACGTGGGGAAATACAATGTATTGGAGCTACAACTTTGGATGAATACCGGCAACACATTGAAAAAGATGGTGCCCTTGAGCGTCGTTTTCAAAAGGTGATGATTGAACCCACGTCGGTGGATGAAACGGTTGAAATTCTCAATAATATCAAAGAGAAGTATGAAGATCATCACAATGTCAATTTCACCAATGAAGCAATTGAGGCCTGTGTCAAACTGACAGAGAGGTATATCTCCGACCGTCACCTCCCCGATAAAGCCATTGATGCATTGGACGAGGCCGGTTCGCGTGTGCACATTAGCAATATTGTGGTTCCCGAGACCATTCTTAAACTGGAGGAGCAGATTGAAGAAACCAAAGAAAATAAAATCAAGGCTGTAAAAGCCCAAAATTTTGAATTAGCTGCTTCGTTTCGTGACAAAGAAAAATCGCTCATCGATGAATTGGAGAATTCCAAGACCAAATGGGAAGAAGAACTGCAGCAGCACCGTGAAACAGTTGATGCCGAAAAGGTTGCAGAAGTTGTAGCCATGATGACCGGTATTCCTGTTCAACGAGTAGCCCAGGCGGAAGGGGCACGTCTGCTTCAAATGGGAGAGCAATTGAAAGGAAAAGTAATTGGTCAGGATCATGCCATCGTAAAGATCGTGAAGGCCATTCAACGAAACAGGGCTGGCCTGAAAGATCCCAACCGCCCCATTGGCTCTTTTGTATTCCTCGGCCCCACCGGTGTTGGTAAAACACATCTGGCCAAAATCCTGGCGCAGTATATGTTTGACACCACTGATGCGCTTATCCGTATTGATATGAGCGAATACATGGAGAAATTCAGCGTTTCGCGGCTTGTCGGAGCCCCTCCGGGATATATAGGATATGAGGAAGGTGGTCAATTGACTGAAAAAGTTCGTCGTCGCCCCTACTCTGTGGTTTTGCTGGATGAAATAGAAAAAGCTCACCCGGATGTATTTAATATTCTGCTTCAAGTGCTTGACGAAGGAAGATTGACAGACAGTCTTGGAAGAAGGGTGGACTTTAAAAACACCGTAATTATAATGACTTCGAACATCGGCACCCGGGAATTGAAAGATTTTGGTCGAGGCATAGGTTTCTCCACTGCCAACCAGCCTACCGATTCGGATCATGCCAAAAGTGTAATTGAAAAAGCATTAAAGAAAGCTTTTGCACCTGAGTTTCTGAACCGTATTGATGATGTTGTCATCTTCAATAGTCTTGAAAAAGAAGATATACGGAAAATTATAGATATCGAATTGAAAGGCCTTTATCAGCGTGTAGAATCTCTTGGATACAAATTAGAGCTCTCGAATGACGCCAAAGATTACATAGCTTCCAAGGGATTTGATGTTCAATATGGAGCCAGACCATTGAGACGTGCTATCCAGAAATACCTGGAAGATGAAATGGCGGAAGTTATTATTCAGGCCAGCATTAGTGAAGGAGATGCCATAGAAGTGGGATTTGACAAGGAGAAGGAACAAATTACCACAAAGATTGTAAAAATGCCTGAAGGGAAAACCAACAAAGCAAAGGAGGAAGAATCCAAACAGGCAAAAAACAATTAAAATAAGATTTTTATTCACAAAAAAAGGTGTTCCGAAAAATTCGAAACACCTTTTTTTATGTGATTTAAATTCTTTATTCTCCTGCCAAACGACTGTTAATCTCTTGCAAAGAAGCTTTGGCGCTGGCATTATCAGCATCGTATTGCAATACTTTTTCGAACCAGGGTTTAGCTTTTGCAAATGCCTCATTGGCACGGGCATTAATCTCATCGTATTGTGAAGGATCAGCATTCTGCGCTGAAGCCAGGATTTGAGATGCCTCATTAAAAGGCTCTGAACCTTGCTTAAGGTAGTAAGTCACAAGCATTTTTTTCATGTGACCAACATACTTACTTGAACCAAAATCCTTAACGGCATCAACCAGGAAACTCTCCATTTCTTCCCCTTTATCCTGCTTATTCAGTGAATAGGCAATGTAGTAAGAAGCAATGTCAGGACGAAAATCCTGCTCTTTGGTTTGCTTGTAATACTTGATAGCTTTATCGTAATTTTCGATACGACGGGCGCATGTAGCCATATTGTAAAGCATGGCAGCTTCAACAGGTTCGCCTTCTTCCCAATTGGCAACAGATTCTTCATAAAGTTCTAGGGCTTTTTGATAATCCTTATTTCTTAAGGCATCATTTCCCTCATTTTTATAATCTGCTGCTGATTTTTCCTGAGCAAATACACTTCCTGCAAGTGCAAACAACACAAAACTTACTGTCAATAAGTACTTCATAACGTAATCAAATTTAGTTTTTCGTTTTCCTTTTACTTCGCGGCTGTAAAAATAGCCTTTTTACTAAAAAAAGGAAACAAAAAGCAAGCCAAACCTTAAAATTAATTAAAAAAAGCAACAATTTACAACTCCAACAAATAGTCTTTCAGACTTTTATAGGAATTATCCATCATCTCATGTGAGCCCTTAATATCAAAAGCATCTCCAAAGTCGGCCCTTATTTTTTGTGCCTCTTGTGGCAAAACAGAATCGATGGTTTCCAAAAACTTTACAGGATGAGCTGTTGATACAAAAAACCCTGTTTCATCTTTCTTCAATCCCCGTGAAAGTCCAAGGTATCCGGTTGCCGAGTGAGGATCCAAAAGATAATTGTGAGTTTCAAAAACAGATTGAATAGTCTCTTTGATTTCGTCATCAGTAACCACTAACGCGGACACTTCTGCCTTCAACTTTTCAATGTCCTGCTGATACAGCTCAAAAAGCCTGGGCCAGTTACTGGGATCACCCACATCCATAGCATTGGCCAGAGTTGCAATGGTAGACCGGGGCTCATAATTTCCTGAATGAAGAAAGCGGGGAATCACATCATTTACATTGGTAGCCGCAACAAAACGCTTCACCGGTAACCCCATTTTATGTGCCAACACCGCAGCCGTAATATTACCAAAGTTGCCACTGGGTACGCAAACCACCGGAGGTCGGCCCCCGTTTTGTTCCATCATCCGGGCTACCCCCTGAAAATAATAAATCATTTGAGGAAGTAAACGCCCCAGGTTGATAGAATTGGCAGAGGTAACGGCAACTGACTGTCGTAAATCACGATCGTTGAAAGCCTGCTTGACAAGCCGCTGACAATCATCAAAGGCCCCATCCACAGCAACAGCATGAATATTGTAACCCAGGCTTGTCATTTGGTTCTGCTGATAAGGACTGATTTTACCCTCGGGAAATAACACAACGACTTCAATGCCTGGAACTTTGTAAAAACCATGCGCTACTGCACCACCGGTATCCCCGGAAGTCGCGGTAAGCACCACCATTTTTTTGTCACTCACAGGATGAAGCCGGCTCATCAAGCGGGACAGAAAGCGAGCCCCCACATCTTTAAAAGCCTGCGTGGGGCCATGAAAAAGCTCCAACACCCCAACATTATCATGTATTAGGTTTAATGGAATAGGGAAAGAGAAAGTACTTTCAACCATCTCTTTCAATTCGCTATATTTTAAATCTTCTTCGAGATATGGATGAAGAACCTCAAAAGCGATCTCCGGAAGCGTCAATGCCGGTAATCGATCGAAAAAGTCCTTTTCCAATACCGGCACACTTTGTGGCATAAACAAACTGCCATCATCGGCAAGTCCTTTAAACACAGCATCAGACAATGACACTGTTTGCGGAGTTGATCCTAAACTTTTAAATAACATATTTTTAGCGCAGAAATTTAACCTGATTTATTCAAACAATTTTTCCAATACTTCTCCATCTGCCAGGATACCCATAGTCCCTTCTTTCACTGAAAATTCATCAAAAGTTGTCACAGCATCAGCTTTCAAACCCGGTTTGACGATAAAGAACGGTACCGGATCAGAAGTGTGGGTACGCAATGCACAGGGCGTGGGATGATCTGGTAACAGCGCAAGGGCCACCTCCTCGTTTAGCGATTGGATGCCTTCCCACAAGGGTTTAAGCAACCGTTTATCAAAATCCTCTACCACCCTCTTCTTTAAATCCTTATCACCTTCATGCCCTGCTTCATCAGCAGCTTCCACATGCAGGAAAACAAAATCAACTTTTTTAAGGGCTTCGACAGCAGCAGCGGCCTTGCCTTCATAATTGGTATCAAAAAGTCCTGTGGCACCTTCTACATAAATATTCTCCAGTCCAGCCATCCCACCGATTCCTCTGATCAAATCTACAGCTGATATTACAGCACCGGACTGAATACCCCAACGTTCTTCAAAAGTCGGAAACCCACCCGGCTTACCTGGTGACCAGGGCCAGATAGCATTGGCTGGCGCTTTTCCTTCTTCCCGCCGCTTTTTATTTATGGGATGGTCGTTGAGCACTTCAACAGCGTGCTTTATCAATCGGCGAAGTTGTCTGGCGGTTGACGCAGCCTCACCATCTGCGATGGGCAATAAATCTTCAATTTTTTCTCCGGGATGATCGTGTGGCGGTCGGCAGGAAACACCCGATTGCCCGTTTTCCAGCATCATCAGGTTGCGATAGCTTACGCCCTGATGAAAACGTACACCCTGGGAATGTAATTTCTCATTAAGATAATTGATCAGTTCACCAGCTTCATCATTGGAGATATGTCCCGCTGAATGGTTTATCAGCAAATTATTTTCCACCGTCACCAGATTACAGCGAAAAACCAACTCATTATCCCGAATTGGCACCTGTAAAGCAGCAGCTTCAAGCACTCCCCGTCCGGGAAAATATTTGTGCGGATCAAAACCCAGGATATTCATATTGGCAATTTCACTTCCCGGATGCAGGCCAACTGGAATAGATTTCAGCAGGCCGGATTGTCCCATGGCACATAGCTGATCCATCATGGGCTTATGTGCCACCATCAAAGGAGTTTTATTATCCCATTCAGGAATTGGATTATCAGCCATTCCATCGGCCAATACTACGATATACTTCATAGTTATTTTTTTTCTTAGGTTACCAGGTTTTACGCTATGCAGGGTAAATACATTCGTTTAAAAAAATCCAAATCCCTGAACAACCCGCCTGGAGAGCCTTTCAGGGATTTAAATCTCAAAGATAATGGTTTGAAAATAATTATTCTAACAGGTTATCTTAAAATTCCTAATTGTCAGAGGCTTTATCATTCTGAAAACTGAATAGAATCTCATTTTCAGAGCTTCTCTATTTTTCAAGATACAAATGCTGCCACAATGGCAAATACCCGAAGCCACTCTTTAACACAGAACTAATCAGACCAGCGGAATATTGTTTTCACTGCAAACCCGGCGCATCTCGTCCGACCACAAACTGGACTGAATTTCTCCTATATGAGCCTTGCGCAGGAAGTACATACACAAACGAGACTGTCCGATACCCCCACCAATACTTAATGGTAATTCATTTTTTAAGAGCCTTTGGTGAAAAAGAAACTCCTTCCGGTTTTCACAATCTTTTTCTTTCAATTGTTTTTCCAGTGCTTCAGCATCAACACGGATTCCCATGGATGATATTTCAAAAGCTCTCTCCAAAACAGGATTCCAAAGTAAAATATCTCCATTCAATCCCTTTAAACCGTCCTTATCAGCAGTAATCCAGTCGTCGTAATCGGGAGCTCTGCCATCATGAGGTTCACCATTGGACAATTTACCGCCGATACCAATCAGAAAAACTGCTCCATATTTTTTACAGATGGCATCTTCCCGTTCTTTGGAAGATAAATCAGGATACATCTGCAATAATTCTTCACTGTGAATAAAATGAATTTTAGGTGGCAACAAAGGAGTAAGCTGAGGGTATTTTTCATACAAAATAAACTCTGTACGCTTTAACACCTCATAAATTCTGCGTACCACTTTTTTCAATGTCTTAGTATTGCGCTCCTCAGCAGTGATATGACGCTCCCAATCCCATTGATCTACATAAATAGAATGTGTGTTATCAAGGACTTCATCGGGTCGAATCGCATTCATATCAGTGTAAATACCATACCCCGGCTCAATATCATAGTCGGCAAGCACCATACGTTTCCATTTGGCCAGACTGTGAACAATCTCAGCCTCACGATCGCCCAGATCTTTCACTGGAAATGTGACAGGCCGCTCAATACCATTTAAATCGTCATTAATGCCAGTACCTTTCAGAACAAATAATGGTGCCGTAACTCTCCGTAATCTCAGTTCAGAAGAAAGACCCGATTGAAAAGAATCCTTCACCACCGTAATGGCATGTTCTGTTTCCTTCAAATCCAACAAAGGATGGTACCCTCTGGGGATGAACAAATTATCTATCATAACATTCTAAATACAAGATCAACTTTTGTTTGCTTTGACAAAATTACACGCTTAAATTACAATTAAAAATTTTTCAAAGAGATTTTTTGTCATTTTATCATCATGCAGCCGACTTTTTTTAACTAATTGAAAGCTGAAAATTGTAAAATGGCATAATAGTGCTGAATTTGTATTCATTATTTAATGCTGGCACATAGCTCCAAAATAGGTTCTCCGCTGGATTTAGAAAAGTTCCGGAGTTTTCTCTCTTCAGTTTGGAAGAATAAATATTTATCTTTGTGCCACAAAAATGAAATGCAGGGACAATTCAGAAAAAATATTGGAAGGCTTTACATCATAAAGGTGGCCAAATGGTTTATGCTGACCATGCCCATCATTATGCTTTTCTACAAAGATATGGGGCTTACCCACGAAGAAGCCTTTCAGCTAAAAGCCATCTACAGCATTAGCATCGTAGTATTTGAAATTCCCTCAGGTTATCTGGCCGATATCCTCGGACGTAAATACACTTTAATTCTGGGCACCATATTGGGAACTGCCGGATTTATATTTTATTCCTTTGGGTCGGGATATTGGATGTTTTTAGTGGCAGAGATGACCCTGGGAATAGGCCAAAGCTTCATCTCCGGCTCCGATTCTGCTATGCTTTTCGATTCATTGAAGGCAGATGGACGGAAGCATCAGTATTTAAAATATGAAGGACTGAATTTCTCCATTGGCAATTATTCAGAAGCCCTGGCCGGTCTTGCAGGCGGAGCCCTGGCAGAAATCAGCCTACATCTCCCCTTCTATTTGCAAACCGGAATTGCCTTTATCGGCATTCCTGCCGCTCTAACCCTCATTGAGCCCCCTCGTGAAGAAAAAAGGAAAAGGCCTGGGTTTATGGATATTCTAAAAGTTGTTCGGTATGCCCTGGTTCAAAACAATCAGTTGAGATGGAACCTCGTATATTCTTCAATAATAGGCACTTCAACACTTACAATGGCCTGGGTATATCAGTTAAGACTTCACGAATTTGGTTTTACGGAAATTTTTATCGGAGGAACAGCCACCGCTTTGAATTTGCTTGTGGGAACAGTCACTCTTTTCTCCTCCAAACTGGAACGAAGGATGGGAAAAGAGCTTACTGTACTGAGCACAAGTATTATTATTACCGGCGGTTTTATTGCGGGAGGATTAACCCACTCAGCCGTCTTTTTCCTGCCGGTTTTAGGTATTTTCTATATGGCGCGTGGAGTGGCGACTCCGGTTTTGAAAGATTACATCAACCAAATCACTCCTTCCGATATCCGCGCCACCGTACTATCAGTGCGCAGTCTGCTCATCCGCGCCATCTTTGCTGTAATGGCACCCTTGTTTGGATGGATCAGTGACCATCTTTCTCTGTCGCAGGCTTTATGGATCGTAGGACTGGTTTTCATGGCACTTTCTCTCTCCACGGTATCGTTATTCCTGAGTACACTAAAAAAGGCACAATAACTAAGAATCAAGTCTCAAATTCCAGCCCATCGTATCCCAAAAAGACATTTTCTGGTAATTGTTTTGAGATCTCAGCATGGAATCCCATGTGGTGACTGATATGAGTTAAAAAGGCCTTTTCCGGTTTCAATTCGTCAATCACTTCTAGCGCCTGATCCAGATTAAAATGGGAAGCGTGAGGCTCAATTCTAAGCGCATTAATGACAAGTACCTTGCTGTTTCTCAATAGTTTCATACTTTCTTCAGGAATAAAACTGCCATCGGTAACATAGCTGAAATCACCAATACGAAACCCGAGCACAGGCAATTTGTGATGAAAAACCCGAAAAGGCTCCACCTCGATACCCTGGACCTCAAAGGGTTCCAGACCGATTTCATTCAATAACAATTCTGGCACACCGGGATATCTCTCCCCCTCACTCTTGAAGGCATAGGAATATTCCGTTCGCAAAGCCTCCAGCGTTCGGTTTTCTCCGTAGAGATAACAAGGTTCCTGATTTATCCAGTTAAAAGCCCTTACATCGTCCAGGCCGGCCGTGTGATCTTTATGTTCGTGCGTAAACAGGATCGCATTCATCCTCCTGGTTTGGGAAGCAATCATTTGCTGACGAAAATCAGGGCCTGCATCAATAGCAATAACCTTTCCATTCTTCTCTATTTTCACCGATGAACGTGTCCGTTTATCATGAACATCGGAAGAATGGCAAACCTCACAGTCGCAGGCAATCATAGGCACTCCCATGGATGTACCGGTTCCTAAAAGCGTAATTTTCAAAATAGTTGTTTTCGGTTTAATAAACTGATTAAGTTTTATCCTTTAAAAACACCTGTCAAAAACAAAATTTAAACAGTTT
>DHQK01000172.1:39844-45868 GCA_002411085.1 Marinilabilia sp. UBA5340
TCAGGAGGAATCCTGAATAACAAATGTAACAACATCTCACATAGGATCAAAAATACTCGTTAGTCAGGCTAAACCAATTATCCCTCCATACGTTTACATCTTAAACTGATTTAACACCAAAGTAAAAAACAAAATAAATCACTATGCAAACAAAAACACTTCTTCTGACTTTGTTGTTCGGAATTTTGGTCTCCAATGTCCAGAGCCAATCCGATTTCTACAGTTTCGAGGTAAAAACTCTTGTGGGTGAAGACTTTGCCCTCTCCTCCCTCAAAGGGAAAAAAGTAATGGTCGTCAATACTGCCAGTAAATGCGGTCTGACACCCCAGTATGAGCAACTACAGGCCATTTATGAAAAGTACGGTGGAGAGGATTTCGAAATTATTGGATTTCCGGCCAATAACTTCATGAACCAGGAACCAGGTACAGCCGAAGAAATAGCTGAATTTTGTCAGATCAACTACGGGGTGACTTTTCCCATGATGGCCAAAATCAGCGTGAAAGGTGACGACCAACACCCGCTATACCAATGGCTGACGCAAAAATCGAAAAACGGCGTGACGGACAGCAAAGTACAGTGGAATTTTCAGAAATACCTGATTGGGCCCGATGGCACACTGGAAAAAGTGATTCCTCCAAAGACTAAACCGGATGATCCGGAAATTATTGCCTGGATTACCAGCAAATAACAAACAAATGTTCAATGAATAAGAGGGTGCTTTCGTTTCTGTCGAAAGCGCCCTTTTTATAATTATAAAACGCTCATTTTTCCCAAAACCAGTCTGTTTTGTTACTTTTACCCTACTTTCAATTCTCAGGTAACGTTATGTCACAACTCACAATATACAGAGCTTCGGCCGGATCGGGAAAAACATTCACTCTTACCCGTGAATTTATCAAGTTGCTATTTAAACAACCCACAGAATACCGCAATATTCTTGCGGTAACTTTTACCAACAAAGCCACCGCTGAAATGCGTAGACGGATACTGGAAAAGCTGTTTGACCTGGGCAACCCTTCCAGTAATAATCCTGATTATCTGGAAGAATTGAAGAAAGAGATGGACTGGAATGAGCACAAAGTCAGGGAGCGGGCACGATTTATCCTCCGGCTTTTGCTGCATGACTTCTCCCGGTTTTCGGTCAATACCATTGATAGCTTTTTTCAGCAAATTATCCGTTCTTTTGCACGGGATGCCGGTTTGCAACTGGGGTTTCGCACCGAGTTAGATCACCAGTCGGTTATGATGCAGGCCATCGACCGGGTGGTGCTGGAAATGGACATGAAAGGACATGAAACCCTCAAAAAATGGCTGCTGGACTTTGCCGAGAAAAAAATTACGGAAGGAAAAAGCTGGAACATCAATCGTGAGATCAGCAGCTTTTCAGAAGAGATATTCAAAGAAGCCTATCAATCTGTGGCCGGTCCCCTTTCTGAAAAACTGAGTGACCGAAAGTTCATGAATCAATACCTGGCAAAGCTGCATGGCATTGTGCGCAACTATGAACAAAAACTTAAAGAAACAGGTATTAAAGGTCTGGAAATCATAAAAAAATGGAATCTTGACATTGCCAAAGATTTCAATGGAGGAAGCCGCGGTAAGGTGCTGGTATTCAACAAACTCAGCAATGAACAAAAATACAACGAAGATCAGATCTTTGCCCTGCATAACAACATTGAAGCCTGGCAGAAAAAAAGTAATCCAGATCACATCAACAAGGCCATCGAAGGTGCTTTCAACGACGGATTGAATGGGCTGCTTGGAGATTACATCACTCATAAGCAAGCGCATGAAAAAGACTACCAGACCGCCAGGGCTACCATCCGGAATTTCTATGCACTGGGTATCATCAATGATGTGTATCAAAAAATTCTGGAGGTATCTCGTGAGCAAAATGTATTTCTACTTTCGGGCACCAACCACTTGCTGACCAGAATTATCCGGGAAGACGAAGCACCTTTTATCTATGAGCGAACAGGAACACGGTATTTCCACTACATGATCGATGAATTTCAGGATACTTCCTCCATGCAATATGCCAACTTCCGCCCCCTCATCAGCAATAGCCTGGCGCAGGATCAATTTGCCATGCTGGTAGGTGATGTGAAGCAATCCATCTACCGATGGCGGAATTCAGACTGGACATTGCTGGCCGAGCAGGTGGAAAAGGAATTTGACACCTTTGGAACCCGCGTTAAGACACTGGATACCAATTTTCGAAGTAGTGCCAATGTAATTGCCTTTAACAACAGCTTTTTTCAACACATCTCCAGAGCTCTGCAAGCACAACTCATTCATAAATCGGAAGAGAGTGAACAGAATGAACCTCCAACCGGTTTCCACACCAAAATAATTGATGCTTACCATGATGTAGCCCAACAGGTAGCTACTCACAACCAGACGCTTTCAGGAAATGTTGCTTTCAAATTTCTGGAAGCTGAAAACAAAGATGAATTTTGGGACAAAAGTATCCAGGCCTCCATTGAAAGGGTGGACAACCTTTTAAAAAATAGTTATACTCCTTCCGATATTTGTGTACTGGTTCGTAAGAAAAGTGAAGGAATTGCCATCACCAATGCCCTCCTGTCGGGCGAATATCATCCCGAGGGAACTCCCTTGCCTGTCATCAGTAATGAAACCTTGCGACTCAACAGCTCGCCTGCTGTACTCTTTATCATCAATCACCTGAAATTCATTCTCTCGCCCGATGACAAAGTCCTGGAGGCTTTTATCCGGCTGCACTGGGAACGACATTTACGGGAAACCGGTCATGCGGGATTCGATGCTTCTGATGTATTTCATAATCCGGACAAGAGAGCTAACTGGGAAGAACATTTGGAATTCCTGAAAAACAAACAGCAACTGCCCCTGTATGATCTGGCCGATGAACTGACCCGCCTGCTGCCAGAAGCAATCAGAGCAGAACAAGGCATATACCTTCAGGCCCTGCTCAACAAAATCAACGGCTTTTCCGCCCAGGAAACTGCTGATATTAATTTGTTTTTGGAGCATTGGGAAACGAAAATACAGTTTGAAAGCATTGTGGGTCCCGAAAATCAGGAAGCCATACAAGTGATGACGGTACACAAATCCAAAGGACTGGAATTTAAGGCCGTGATTCTGCCCTTCTGCAACTGGGCACTGAACGATGACCGCCAGCAAAACCTGCTCTGGTGCAAACCCCAAACCGCCCCATTTAATGAATTAGACCTGGTGCCGGTCAATTATGAAAAGTCGCTGATCAATTCGCACTTTGCCAATGAATATCTGGAAGAATTGATGCATCAGTATATCGACAATCTGAATCTGTTGTATGTGGCTTTCACACGGGCCGAATTATCGCTAACGGCTTTTTGCCAGAAAAAGAAGAACCCACCCAAAGAGTTGGGAACCGTTTCTGATCTGATTTGGTTTCACTTCGAAGCACGGGAGTCGGATCACGAGGAACTTCCCGGAAGCTGGGATTCGGTCAACCTCGAATATTATCTGGGCGAAACGTTGACGCCTCCGTCCAGAGATGCTAAACCATCCGATCAACAACAAGAACGCCCGGTGAAAACCTGTCAGCTTCCCACAATGGAAACGTATGCCTTTCGTGACCGGATTGCGGTACACCTGGAGAGTGACGAATATTTTGAGGATGACAGAGAAGAAAGCGGCGCCACTTACGGAAAGGTAATGCACCATCTGTTTGAAATGATTGAAACTCGTGAAGATCTTGATGATGCTATGAAAACCTTGTGGTTTGAAGGGAAAATTGACGAAAAAGAGCTGATCAGCATAAGGGAGAAAATGGAAAAATGGCTTAATCACGAAAGAGTAAAGAGATGGTTTGATGGAAGTTACAAGATATTACCTGAAGTAGCTATTCTGCATGAAAGTATTCGCAGACCCGACCGGGTGATGTTATCAGATCAGGAAGTCATAGTAGTTGATTACAAGTTTGGAAAGGCAGATACAGCCAAGCACCAACTCCAGGTAAAAAGTTATATGAATAAGATCAAAGCCATGGGATACACAAATGTCAAAGGTTATATCTGGTACGTGCCCCAGGAAGAAGTAGTACCTGTGGAAAACAACATCATCCAGGGAACCTTGTTTTAATATCCATAAACGCTTTGGTAAAGGCAAAAAAAAACGGCGATTTCTCAACCGCCGTTTTTTTATTATTTATCAGAACCACTTCTTCAGCTTTTCTTTAACCTCGTCCACCTTCTCTTTCACATCAGGATCTTCAAGCACCTTATCCACCGCATCTTTGGCTTTCTGCTCCAGTTCCTTTTTGGCCTGTTCCTTGAACTCCTCATCGAGTTTAAAACTGAGTTTGGGATCCTGAACGGTTCCCCGAACCAACACATTCACCATCACATCGGAAGTACCAGAAGGAAGCGCGGCACCCAACAAACTGGCCACACTACCAAGTTCCTGCTTGGATACGGGCATTTTGATCACATAATCCAGTGACTGATCCAGGCTCTGCTTGCCGGAAATATTCACTGTTTTTCCAAATAAACTCGCATCAAAAGGCTCCACAATTACATCACCGTTTTCCAGTTTGAAATTGATATTCAAATCTTCGGCTCTTGCTTTACTGTATTTGTCATTATTCAGCATCGAAGCCATAGCCGTTTGTACTTTGGCTCCTGAAATCTCAACGCCTTTGGATTCCAGCAGACCTCCTCCATCCACAGAGCTCAATATGGGTGACATATCCGGTCCCATTAGACTGTTAAATTTCAGTTTGGTCGTTACCGTTCCCACAGCACGCTTGGCAATAGGCATCATACTATCTATCATACTGAATGAATTGGCTGCCTGGTGGACATCAATTGAATTCAGCGCCATATCAAAATTGACAAAAGGTTTAAGCGTATCTGCGGTATTGTATTCACCCGATACCACCATTGAACCATCGAGCATGTTACTTTTCAGACCATCCAACACTACCCGCCCATCGACAATGGTAATTTTTCCGGCAACATTGGTCATTTCCAGTTTGTCGTACAGCAATTTTTCAATATTGCTATTCAGCACAAAATTCAGATTTTTAGGCACCAATACCAACTCCATCGCAGTGGTATCCTCAACAACAGTAGAATCCTCTTCACCAGCCAACTGCATAAGTTCGTTGGTGTCAATCAGGCGTGACTGATGACTCAATCTTCCACTTAACGTCCCATCTTTCAGCGCATAAGACAGGTAGTTCTCAACCTTTCCCTGAAGACTAAAATCACTGCTTCCGAAAGAACTGTCAAAGCGCTTTAACTCCATGAATCGAGGAGTGATTTGCATATCGGCGTTGCTGATAAGAAAACCGGCCGGCAGATCAGGAGTACTAAAGAAAAGATCCTTCAGTCCGATAATACCATTGGCCTCAATCTCCTCATACAGTTCTTTTTCCACCATTTCATAATCGCCATTGATGGAAATATCGGTGGAGATAACACCACGCAGTTCTATGCTATCCATGGGAACTGCTTCTGTAAGGGAAGCCAGGTCTATATTTCCTTTCATACTGCCTTTGTAAGTGGCATTAGAAACAGGCGTTCCAATCCACAGAGAGGCATCGAAAGGATTATCTCCCAACTCAAAATGAAACTTGCTGATATCGGTAACAGTCAGATCCATGGCTCCTCCAGGATTGTTCACCTTTACATCAATCTGGATATCCTCTATCGATTTGGGTAAATCGGGATATTGGATGAGGCCGTCTTTCACATTCAGCACCAGATTGAAAGCAGGAAGATTTTCTGTATCAATATAAGTTCCTTTAGCTGAAGCTTCCAGTTTCAAGGCTCCTTCGGTTTTCAGTTGCTCAAAATCCTGCAAATAAGCCTCGGGAACCATCGAAAGCAGCGTTTTAAAACTGGTTTCCCGGGCAGCCAGTGTCACATCCAGCTCATATCCTTCATCCAGCATCCCCACGGAACCGTCAAAACCCAGCCCCAGGTCATTAAGCCGGAACTCATTTTCCTGAAAAGTAAAAACCATGTTTTCCAGATCAGCACCAATGATGGCATCCA
>DHQK01000281.1 GCA_002411085.1 Marinilabilia sp. UBA5340
CATGGATCCGAGGCATTCATATCCTTCGGGATAACCATCCGGGGGATGATAATCTGTGGCTTGATACCAGTGATCTGAAAAATCGAAATGAGGAGTGTTTTCCGGTGGTGAATCATTACGGTCATTTCCCGCAGATTTGACAATGGTGTACCACGGGGCTATACTCGAAAGGAGGTCCAGGTCGTAACTTTCTTTGGTGTAGCGACCAAAATTTAAATCTTCATCGCTGGAAATTGACAGATCACCATACCAATACCATGATTCATCGGAAGAATTATATTTCCATCCGCAAATGGTTCCATACGAATGGTTCGAAGCCTGAAGGCCGTCTGCGGCTTCGGAGCCCATTTCCGAAATATCGTAATTGAAGTCATAAGCAATAATTGTTGCGAGGGGAGCCATCCCATGACAAGCTTCATTAACACCTCCGGCCGCGATTGTGCCGGCAAGATGGGTAGAATGGTTGTAAAAAGAGCTTGCCTGATCACGCTGTATGATGCGCGACACTCCGGTTTGTGTAAATTCATTGTGGTTGGTCAGAACGGCCCCACCATCCCACAAACCTGTGGAAATACCCTGTCCCGTTAGCCCTTGTTCCGAATCGATCCATAAGTTTGTGACATCTGCTGTGATGGCGGCGTCAAGATTATGTGTATGAACCCAGACAGGATGGCTGTGATCCATCCGTCGTAAAGAAACAACACTGCCATCAGGAGAAAGGAAAGAGGAAGAATAGTGATGTAGTTGAGCCAGTGAGTCGGCAATGATTTTTTGCTGCCCATACCAGTTCGACCAGGTTATGGAGAAATTTCTGATATTTTCTCTTTGTTGGGGTGCGATATTTCCATAGTTGTTCTGTCCGGATAATTTTGATCCGGAAACCGAAAAGAGCAAGCCAATCAGGCAACATATAATCCGGAGGGAGTGGAATGACATAATTTGTTGGGGAATAAACAGATCCCGGAAAAAATGCTTATTTCCGGGATCCAATGGTCATGGGATAGAAAAAGATTATTCCGAAGAGACATAATCTGGCAGGAATATGATATTGCTGTCGCCATGCACAAAGTCAAGCACCTGGACAGCATCATCGGCAGCCAGCGCAAAGCCTTTTGCTGCGTCCACACTCTCAAGATTTCCCCATCGGCTGGTAAATAGTCCGTTTAGCTCAAAATAATCGGCAATAGAGAAAATTGCCGGACTGTTGGATTCACCATTTTCGTCTACAGGATAATACACATTGTTCCACACCAAAAACTGAATGTATCGATTCCTGTATGTTTCCCTCCTGTTGTATCGGTAGGTTGATCCAAGTCCATCATAGTTCGTAAAGTTAAAGTAACGCTTTTGTTCAGCCTGAAAGTTATACTCATTTTCATTAATGATGGGATTGATTCCCCAGGCATTGATAAATCCATTGATGTAAATCATCTCATCCAGAGTAACGGTGCCGGTTTTGTCCGATCCTGCCGCCAGACAGGAAGCAGCCAAATCCAAAGGCTTGAAGTTGTATGGATCCTGCCCGAGAAATGCCAGCCGGTTTGGGCCACCATCAGTAGGTTCAAACAACCATTCCATCAAGTATTGATAGAGTGCCATGTTTTCACGCGGTGAATCAATAGTTTTGGTGTATCGCGTCAACGCTCCTTCAACCCAAAGATCGTAGGTTGAAGTGAGCCTACCGCAAAAATCCAGCGTTATTACGGCATTTGGAGCTGTAAGTGTTTTCATCGCTTCTTCAAAGGCTTGATCCAGTACATCCTGTGGAGATCGCACAATGTTTAATCGACCAAACTCCACCTCTGTGGCAAGTTCGGGATTAACCAATTCTCCTTCTCCGTCAAGATCTAATGGCAGTCCGGAGGCATCAACTGGTTGAACATACCATTCTCCGGCAATTTCAATCATTTCAGGCTTTCCGTTTTCATCTCTGAGCAGCACATAAAGGTCTCCATAATCTCCACCTCTGGAAGTGCCGCTTTCATCGTTGCGCTTGATGTGAGGATTTTCACTTGTGTTACCCTTTGCCCAGTTCGGGCGGTCACTGTCAGTATCCTCATCAGCCCACATTCGTCCCTTTTGACAACCGGTCACAATAGCTATGATCATCAGAAGGGGAAATAACATCTGTTTCATTTTCTGATATAGTTTTAGTCTTATTCGATTCCAGCATATTATTCTCGATCAATTTCTTTTATCAAAGCACAAAACTGCTCAAATAAGAATATGTTAATACATTGAGAGAATTTCCTGCCTGCCCCGGAGAAAGATATCACAGCAGAAAACGATGTAGTTGTCATCAGATTCAGGAAGAAACAACTTTTGCCTGAATCTGTCTTTGATAAAGTTGTAATAAGTTTAAATTTAAGGAATTAAGATCCCTTCTTCAATAACATTTCTGGGGGTTTTTAGTACCTCGGTTGTGTAGTTTTTTTCCCTAAAAATGGTATAATTTTTCAAAAGAAGGTTGACAATCTTTCTATCAATAAGGGATGCCTTAATTTACGAAAAATGAGCTGAACCTTAGCTGCAACGACTGGTTTCATCCCGGCATAAAAGGCCCTGAGCACATGCATATTTTAAAAGAGGTTCATCCTACAAATGCGTA
>DHQK01000241.1:0-1000 GCA_002411085.1 Marinilabilia sp. UBA5340
ACGGCAAAATCAACATTCCCCGCAGTCAGGAAGAACTGGCAGAACTCTTTGGGGTTGCCCGTCCCTCTCTTAGCCGTACCCTGAGAGACCTTCACCATCGGGGAATTATTGAGGCCAATGGACGGGCGGTGACAATTATAGACCGCAAGGCTTTGTTGGAGGACGGTGAGTGAAAAAAACAGGATGGGAAAGCTATTGTTTTTAAGTGGGTAGTACCTTTTTGCATAAAAATTACTGACAGATTGAAGTTTGACAGGCAGAAGGCAGAAGAGGATGGATTTATGTCAGTCAAATGATTTGTGAGAGGTGAGCCATGAGTTTTGAGGCGCTATTTTACGATGAAGGTGGATTTCTCGCACGATCATATATAGTGCTTACAAGAAAACGCCAATTGCTGCGTTGAGCTTGCCTTCAAAACAGTCATTTACGAGAAGTGAACTCCTGTTTTTCAGTCTTCGCCCGCCTTGCACTTGACGCTTTCTTATCAAGCACTCCTAAAAAACAGGGGTTTTCTTGCTGACACTATACATTAGTTTATTGGTGGAACAGCCCCGGAGCGGCGACAGCTTTGTAGCAGGGGCGGTTTTTATTGAATGGAAAAAACCTGTCTTAAAAGTATAATACTTCAATGGTGTTTCATGTTAAGCACAGTCGTAACATTTGTTTCTCTAAAGAAAAGATTCTTCGCCAAGCTAAAAATGACATTAAATTTGGTGTTTTGAGACACTCTTATACCTTGATATTAATGATTATGTAGAACCGATTAATCAAAGCCTTTAAAAGTTGCAATGGTCTGCCCTTCTTCGTTCTTTAATTGAAGTGTGTTACCGGTGACGGATACCTCCTTACAATCACTGAGTGCTTTGAGAAAAGCTGTTTCCAACTCCATCGTGTTGGCACAATACATTTTAGTGGAAGCAATGTTTGGAAAATTTATTTTACTGTCCGGTTTGATCTGATATTGCCCAAAAAAAGAGTTGCATCCGGCAAATCCGTGAAT
>DHQK01000241.1:1129-1891 GCA_002411085.1 Marinilabilia sp. UBA5340
AATTCATCTTTTTGTTCATCTTCTTTTTTCTTAAGGATATAATGTTCTTCCAAAAGCCCCTGAATGCGTTCCTGATCTTTGTTAAGCATTATCAGAGCTGAATCTTCAAATTGGTAAAAGGTTTCGTTGTACCTGTTTTTAAATACCCAGATATTATCTTTATCTCCTTTTGTTATTTTGCCTGAGGAGATAAATGGAACACTGTCCCTGTCGATGTAAACCTGTGAGATTTCGAAAGAATTATCAGGGTTGATGGTCAGGGTTGTTTCAATACCGGGACAGTCTGCACAGGGCAGCAGGCCTGCATACACTCCGCTGATGTCTTCAGTTTTTTCATTGGACGCGTTATCTGAAGAGATTTTTCCTGATGTTTTATGAGAGCAACTGGTATATGTCGATACTGCCATAGCGGCAAAAAACAATATTTTTGAGATTTTCATATTTTTGCGTTTTGATAAAATAATGGTTTATGCAATCACGGTTCTGTTTACGAATGTAAGACTTGTAATTTAAAAAAGGTTGCTTTTGATGGTAATTAATTGTCCGTTAAAAGTTCCTTCTTAATCGCGTTAAAACAAATAAACCGGTCAAACGTTTTGTTAACCAACATACAGAGTAAGAAACCGAAAAGAAAGATTCAATGAGCACTTCCCGGTCTGAAACTATTTCTCCGGCGTCTTCACAACGTAATTTCTATGCTTTTCTGTGGCATGCATCCCTGCTGGCTTTTGCCAAGAATTTCATGGATGTGGATACGGTTTT
>DHQK01000241.1:2133-4387 GCA_002411085.1 Marinilabilia sp. UBA5340
ATGACAGCTATTTTGTTAGGAGGAACCCGTTTTGCCCAGTTGTTTTTTGCTCCATACATCAGCAATCAGCCATACAAAAAGAAGTTTTTATTGTTGGGAATTAATTCCAGAATACTATCGATCGGAGCTCTGGGAGGCATTATTTTCTTTATGCAGGCAGGAGATGCCAAATGGGTTTTATGGTTGATTTTCTTTTTTATTTCTGTATTTGCTTTAGGTGGCTCTTTTGCCAATGTCAGTTACATGGATATTATTGGTAAATCGTTGCTGGAAGAGAAACGGAAGAGTTTTTTCTCTGCCCGGCAGGTCCTTTCCGGAGCCATCGTACTTCTTTCTGCTTATGTGGCCAAATGGGTTCTTGCCTCAGAAAGTTACCCTGTGAATTACGCCTATATGTTTTTGTCCGGTGGGTTTTTCCTCTTACTGGCATCCATCGGTTTTTGGTCAATCAGAGAGGAGATTGCCTCCAGACTCCGGATCAAAGGAACTTTCAACTTTTTTTCGGTCATGCGCAGGGAGATGAAAGAGAATAAAAGCCTGGTGCATTTTTTAGGATTTATCAATACGCAGGGAATTTCAGTGTCGTTCCTGCCTTTTGTTGTGCTTTACTCAAAAGATTATCTGAATGCCGGGAGTGCTTCTACGGGTGATTTTTTGTTGTATAAGGTGATCGGCATGGTGGTAGTCAGTCTTCTGGTGGCAGCAGGAGCAAAAAAGATGCGTTACAATTACATGCTTTACGGGAATGTGGTGTTATCGCTTTTGATGGCAGTCCTGACACTGCTCAGTAAAGATTTGTCTTCACTCTATTTTGTGTTTCTGATTGGCGGAGTGGTCTTTTCGCTTTTCAATATTACCATGAATGGAGTATTGCTCGAAGTATCAGGAAAAGAAAACCGGGCACTTTATGCCGGCATCACTGGTGCCGGAAATATTCTACCGGTGCTTTTCCCGTTGTTGGGAGGATGGATTATTGACCAACTGGGCTTTACTACTTTTGTCGGGATATTCTTCTTTTTCTCGTTGCTCTCAGTCTGGTTTATTTACAAAATTGATTGTAAGGTTTAGAGCAAGCTGGTAAACGCCTTAGATCCCCAGAGACTAGTAAAAAATACCTTTATTGCCTTGATTTTATTCTTTGTTTATTGGATGATATTACCATGTGAATTCGGAAATTCCACTACTTCCTAGTTTCCTCTCATCTTATCCTTCAAGAACCCAGTCCGAATCGAGGTCTTTTGAATGCTTTGGGGGTGGGTGACAGCTACTTCAAGCCCCCAATCAACCAATCCTTCATAAGTGCCGCGTTTTTCTCCACGAGTCATATCCATCAGAGAACAATCTCCGTTACGGACATCTCCCCACGACCACGCGAGCCAGCCGATTTTGTGTTTTTGACATTCTTCCATAATGGTTTTGTAATCAATCCACTCTTTGCAGCCAACACCCATGAGCGCAAATTCACCTACAATGAGAGGGAGATCCATGTCTACCGCTTTTTGCAATCCGTTTTTTATTCTGTCTGTGGAGCCATCGTTGGCAGGCCACCAGATATGAACCGAGAAAAGTAAATTGGTTTCGGGATCGTGTTTAAGAAGTTCCGGGCCGGTATCCATAAGAATGTCAATATCCTGTCCCCAACCGGAGGCATCGATGACAAGAGGACACCGAAGACCGGTTTCACGAATGCGTGAGATAGCCTTTTTATAACCTTCCAGGAATTCAGGTGTTTTCACATCGTGTCCACCACATTCATTGGCAATATTCAATAACAGATAAGGCTCATGTTTCCGGAGAACTTTGACAATTTCGGGTTTCACCCAATAATCAACCTGACTTTGTAACTTTTCAAAATCACCTGTAGCTCCGTGAAGTTCAGGCATGGGGAACATCCCATTGTTGATGGCATTCTGAATCACTTTGTCCAGGTTGTCAGCCGTCGAAGTGGAGTCATCTTCATCGCTAAGCCAGACAATACGAACAGTGTTGGCACCCGTTTGAGCAATTTCAGTCATCAGCGTATCGCCCGTAGGATCATACGACCAGATAAACATTTCATTGACGCCTCGCAATACCACCTGTTCGCCGTTGGCATCAAACAGGTGTCTGCCATTAACAGTCATCTTCGATTCTGAATTGGTGAAATAGAGAATCATGGCAATGGCCAGAAAAATAAGTATGGTGGTGCGTTTTTTCTTCATGTCCCTAAAATACGAGAAAAAATCAAAACCGTTTTCTGATAAATTGTGTTGGG
>DHQK01000079.1:0-3071 GCA_002411085.1 Marinilabilia sp. UBA5340
ATGTGTCTGGTCAGAAAGTGCCAGTTGCAAGGCTTGCGAAGCCGCCAAAAACGGAGTTTACCTGGGTAAATGAGTATTTTGGCGGCAAGCGTAACGAAGCAAATGGTACTTTATGGACTGACACTATTTTAACTACAATGGGGTGCCTGATATCAGGCTGAGATCATACCCTCTGAACCTGGCCGGGTAATGCCGACAAGGGAATGTATGATATTTTCCTCATTGCAGTTCAGTTTTATTTTAAACTTTAACTGCTTTGTCATGCAAAAATTATTTATGATTGTGGGTCTGATATTCTTTTCGGCCCAAATGTTTTCACAGAACAATTTAAATGGTGTGGTGACCACACCCGAAGGGGAATTACTGGCGGGTGCTTCGGTGCTGGTGAATCCTGGAAACCATGGAACCGTCACCAATCAAGAGGGAGAGTTTAAGCTCTCCAACATCCAACAACAGCAAGTAACCCTAACTGTTTCTTTTCTGGGATTCGAGAACCGTAAGCAAATTATTGATCTTTCGGAAACCAGCTTCATCAAAGTAACAATGGTTCCCCGTTCACAACTGACCGAGGAGGTTGTGGTCACAGCCTATCGTGCCGGCAACAAAACACCGGTAGCCCACACCGATCTGGGACGTGAGGAGCTGCAAAAGGCAGGAGCCGGAAATGACATTCCCTCCCTACTGAAGCTCACTCCTTCACTAATCACTACTTCGGAAAGTGGTACCGGACTGGGATACACCGCCTTTCGCATCCGGGGAACCGATCCTACCCGAATCAATGTAACAATGAATGGTGTACCTGTGAATGATGCCGAAAGTCAGGGCGTTTTCTGGGCCAACATGCCCGACTTTGCCAACTCGGTTGAAAATGTTCAGATACAACGGGGGGTAGGAACCTCAACCCAGGGTTCAGCAGCTTTTGGGGCGAGTGTAAACTTTCAGACCACCACCAGCGAGCCGCGGGCTTATGCCGAACTGTCCTCCACTGCCGGATCTTTCAACACACTCAAAAACAGCCTGCGAATGGGAACCGGTATGATCAACGACAAATTCTCTTTCGAAGGCCGCTATTCCCGGCTGAAGAGCGACGGATACATCCACAATTCTTTTTCCGACCATCAGTCCCTTTACCTCAGCGGAACCATGCACTTCGACCACAGCTTCCTGAAGATGATCGTATTGCACGGAGACCAGCAAACAGGCATCAGCTGGTGGGGAGTGCCACAGGAACTGCTCGAAACCAACCGCAAATACAATCCTGCCGGCGTTTACACCGACGAGTTTGGCAACGAACAGTATTACGAAGACCAGACAGATAATTACAAACAAACGCATTCACAGCTTTTTTACAGCGTGGCACCCAGCGACCGGCTCCACTTTACTGCAGCCCTTCACTACACCCGTGGCGATGGATATTACGAGCAGTACAAAGAAGACGAGGCTTTTGCTGATTATGCCCTCCCCAATATCAGCATCGGAGATGCCACCATTGAAAGCACCGATCTGATACGCCGCAAATGGATGGGCAATGATTTCTATGGTGCTACCCTGTCAGGAAATGCCTCTCTAACGCCCGGACTGGAATTTACCTTCGGGGGAGGATGGAACCGATACGACGGAAATCACTTTGGTCGCCTGATCTGGATGCGCTATGCCGGTAACACCGAAAAAGAACATACATGGTATTACAACAACGGGCTAAAAACCGAATCTAATGTATTCTCCAAAATCAACTGGCAGATAACCCCTGCTATTCGCGCCTTTGCTGACCTTCAATACAGAAATATCCAATACGAGATGTCGGGCGAAGATGATGATTTGATGTCCCTGACTCAGGAGCATGATTTCAGCTTTATAAATCCCAAAGCAGGATTTTACTTCACTCCCGATCAACAAAACAGTCTGTACATCTTTGCAGGTATTTCGAACCGTGAGCCCACCCGTACCAATTTCAAGGACGCCAAGAATGATCCCAATGCTACGCCAAAAGCAGAACGACTTATGGACATCGAATTGGGACACACCTTTCAATCAGCTGTTTTCAGCAGTGGCATCAATCTCTTCTACATGCACTACGACGACCAACTGGTGCCCACCGGAGAGAAAAGCAGCGTGGGATACGATATCATGACAAATGTGGAAAACAGTTATCGTGCCGGAGTGGAACTGATGACAGCCATACAACCAGCCTCCTGGCTGAACTGGGATCTCAATGTCACCCTCAGCCGGAATATCATCAGTGACTATGTGGAAACGGCTGAAAACAGTTTCCCGGTAATAGTAAATGGGGAAATCCTAATGGAAGATGGCGAACAGGTTTGGGACTCAGAGACCATCACCAAAGACCATGGAGATACCCAAATTGCTTATTCGCCTTCCATTACTGGAAGCAGCAACCTTACTTTTGAACCACTAAAAGATTTCAGCATTTCAGTATTAAGCAAATATGTGGGCGAACAATACTTCGACAACACCGAAAGCGAAGCAAGAAAACTGGATGCCTATTTTGTGAATGACTTGAAGTTTGGCTGGTCACTATTTCCACGATCTTTCAAACAACTGAATCTGCAACTGACCATCCACAACGTGCTGGATCATGAATACGAAAGCAATGCCTACGGAGGAAACTGGTACGAGCAGGGACAAGAACAGACCTGGGCTTATTACTATCCCATGGCCGGAAGGTATTTTATGGGACAGGTGGTGATTCGGTTCTAAAGCTCGTAGCTAATCCTAAAAAAATATTTCGGGTTGTCCACGACCCCTGCCCCTCGATTCCGATCGAGGGGTAGTGAGTGCGGCCATTATAGTTTGGTTGATCAGGAGACATAACACACTGCGTCTATACATTATGTATTCAATAAATCATCATGCCATTTTGTGGGATTGCGGATAATGTAATTTTTTATTCGTTGATATTCTGCATCATTTCGGATAATATGGTCGTGAAAACGGGATTGCCAGGCAAAATTTATATTGTTGTTCCGTGCATATTTCGTAACCCCTGTTTTGAATCCCCGAATGATGGATGCCAGGTTTTGTGATTGTGGTCCAAATTTGTTTTTTGGCGA
>DHQK01000079.1:3374-5374 GCA_002411085.1 Marinilabilia sp. UBA5340
TCCCCCATTGCGTTCGTCGTTGCGTCCCACACCGCGTTCATCGTTGCGGCCACCAAAACGTTCACCGTTGCGTCCCCAATAACGTTCATCATTTTTTTTATCATTTCGACCATCATCCGGTTTGTCAATTTTAACAATTCCATGCACATGGTTTGGCATAACAACATGGGCATCTAATTTCACAAATGGAAAATGTTCCGGTATTTCTAGCCAATATTTATCGGCAATTTCACCAATATCTGATAATATCATTTCCCCATGTACGATATCCCCAAAAAACAAATCCCTGTTTGCCGTGCAAATGGTAACAAAATAGGCTGCATTCCACCCATAATCCCAATTTTGCAACCGGGCAGAAGGAATACGATATTTGTTTTGAAACCTATCCATTCATTAGTATAAAAATAGCTTATCAAGCCTGGATAAAACTCGCATGCAAGGACTTACACACATTCTCTTATATGTCTTATATGGTTCAAAAAAAACCTACTCCTCCACCCCCGGATTTATCAGCAGCCGCGAGAACCATCGCCACTGCCCGTCTCTGTCACGCGTAGTAACAGTAACCGGGGTACGTCGCCTGTATTCAGGCACGCTGAAGGAAAAAGTAAGCTGATCTCCGTCACGCATAACAGCCTCAGAAGAAGATTTCCCACCTATAAAGCAATTGAATGGCCCACTGGGATTATCCCCGATAAGCTCTATTGAATAATCCATTTGCTCTCCTGAAGCCACAATAAGAGGCAACTGTTCCGCTTTACCTACTTTTAGAGGATGCATATTCACTTTACTGGTAAACTGCTCCATGGAAACATGACTTCCGGCCACCGGAAAGCGGGGTACTGCAAAAGGATGAGATGTATTATTCATTACCCCCGAATTTTGAGCGAAAGCAATCAGGTAATCATAGTCTTTTACCACCTCCACCATTTCAGGAGATAATTCACCATAAGGATAAACGTAGGTTTTAGGCACCATCCCCAGATGCTCCTCGAAAAGAGATTCCGCTTTCAGCAAATCTGCTTCAAAGATGTCGGCTCTTGCAGAATCGGGTTCATTCACGAAATAATTATGCTGATGAGAATGACTGCCAATTTCAACACCTTTATCCATCAGTTCTTTCAATTGCGCCCAACTGAGATAATCACCCCATCCCACACTTTCGGTGTTGACATAGAGCGTAGCTTTCATTTTGTATTTTTCCAGAAGAGGCAGGCCGTGTTCGTAAAAAGAGGCAAAGCCATCATCCACAGTTATCAGCACCTTTTTGCTGCCATCTGTCAGGGCTGAAGTATCGTTCAGCAACCCGGTGACTGTATAGGATTTGAAGCCCTGCTCGGACAAATATTTCAAATGCTCTTCAAAAACTGATACAGAGGTGTTGGTAGAGGGGTACCGGGCATCACCAAACCGATGATAAACCAGACTTACCACTTCAAAATCTTTGTTCACCTGTTGCCAAAGAGGTTCCCCGGGGTTATCGGCAGAACTGTTTCCTGATGTATTGCTGGCGCAAGCAGCAGTAAATGGCAAGAAAATGAAAATTATAATTTTATGAATCCAGCAGTTTCTTCCAGTTTTCATCATTTTTATCAATTTTTTCCAACCGGTAATGGTCGTATTGAATAAAATCATTGAATTCGATAATAGTTCTCAGGGATGCCACATACCCAAAACGTTTTTCGGAGTAATTGCTTAAAAACCAAATCAACCGAAACGGATTTTGAGATTTTCTCCTGACATTTCGAAAATCCCTATAGGCATGTCCCCGAGCCACCACCAACAGATAATCATAAACAGAATCGAAAAGTGTGTCATAGCTTCTCAGAAAAATCGCGTCATCACCCCGAGACTCATTAGCCACTATGCGCGGCTCATTCCTGTTGTATGACCAAATTCCAAAGGCGTTATTGGCATCTTTAAAAAACCGGGAACTGCCCCAACCACTTTCAATGGCGGCCTGTGCAAGGATAATACTCGTGGGGTGCAGATGCAGCCGC
>DHQK01000079.1:5550-8891 GCA_002411085.1 Marinilabilia sp. UBA5340
GGGTGCAGATGCAGCCGATTGAGCAAATCACTTTCATTCTTGGCATTAAACTTCTCTAAAAAGTGATTCAGCTCAGTGCTGTCTTGCGGGGAAAAACGCTGCTCTTTCTTTTTTTTAAGTAATCGTTCAACATGCGTACGTTCGACAGCCATTTTTTCCTGAGCCAGGAGAACAGCAGGCAGCATCAAATGAATAAATTTATTCTTGCGGCCTTTAACAGTCAGGCCTGACAAGTCAGGCAATTTGGAATAGAGTACCGGTTTCACCAAGCTGTCAGAATGGATCACAATAGAATCGGCAGAATTAATATGAGCCATTATGACAGAACTGCCGGCAGATGGCTCCAAGATTTTGATCATGACAAATGTTATAGCTCCGAGTAGAACCAGAGCTAACGCAATTTTCAATCCCGAGAAATTTTTAAGTATTTTATTTAACATGCAATCTATCTTTATGACCGGAAGTCTCCAATATACATAAACTCAACCAAAGCAATGGAGCCTGTCCATGCAAATCTCCGGAAACAGTTGGACGATCCAGATAATACTGAACATCATCGCTTTGTCCCGTCCCTACGCAAATACCTGTCAGCTTCCCGTCAGCATCTAAATGGCCAACAAGGGCCTCCCATGCTTTCTTCCATGCATTATAATACTTAACACCTGAAATAATGCCATGATCCAACCCCAATTTGATTGCATAAGCAAACATCGCACTTCCTGATGTTTCCTCCCAGGCATTTTCATTATCGATCAATTGCCGCCAAAGCCCCGTTTCAGACTGGTACTCAACCAACGAATTCATCATATCCTTGTAACATTCAGCAATGAAGTCGTAATTGGGATAATGGGGAGGTAAAACTGCCAGTAATTCAGCCAGCGAAACTGCCATCCATCCGTTTCCCCTGCTCCAAAAAAAAGGAGCGTTGGGCCCATGAAAAAAAAGACCATTGGGTTGTTGGAGTTTGTTCAAATAATCAACCATAGTCAGCGCCACCCGGTCAATGTATCCGCTGTCTCCGGTGGCTTTAAACGCTTCAATCTGCAAAATGCCAATCATATACATATCATCAATCCAATACCGTATCTGGCTGGTCAGGCCGGATGGCAAGGGGTCTTCCCATTGTTTTTCAGCCATTCTAACCCCCATTTGCTTATATTTTGTATCATTGTTCCAATGATAAAACTGCAAGGGAATTACCCCCACCACATTGGCATCCACATGATTGGCAGGCAGACTGTCAAAATGAGTCAAAACACCATCGTACCGATCTTGTAGTTGCTCCATTAAAGAAGAATCATTTAGATAGTGAGCCGTTTTAATTGCTCCCATCGCGGTGATGGCTTCAGCATAATGAACCGTATTTAAAAAGTCAGTTTCATACATCTTTATTTCATCCCGCTCCAGCAATTGATATACGATTTTTGTTCCAACCACCTCAGGATTGGAATTTTCTGAGATAAAAATGGCACCTTGACCAGCAATACTACAGGAGAAAAATCCCATAGCGATCAGAAGAAACAATATTCTTTTGGCTGTAAAAAAAAGATAATTCATAGTATCAAAAGAACTTTAGTGTTGTCTGGATAAACAGAGTATTTTATTTTAAATTTTCACTTCTCTTCAAACGCCAGCAAAAAATTCTTCACACACTGACCGACAGTAGCTGTATTATAGCCCCCCTCCTGGCATATCAAGGTAGGAATTTTCAGGAGATTAAATGCTTTTCCGATTTCAAAATAATCATCGGTATGCAAATTAAATCCGCCAATGGGATCGTCTTCATGGGTATCATAACCGGCAGCAATAATCAAATAAGCAGGATCAAAGACCTTGATTTTTTCAACAATTCGACTCACCGCCTCAAGATACTCCGGCAGTTCCGTTTTTTTCGAAAGGGGCTCATTGTGATTGGTCCCGACAGCCTGCCCCTTCCCTTTCTCTTCAGCATACCCCCAGAAATAAGGATATTCAATGGAAGGATCGCAATGAACAGAAGCTGTAAAAACAGATTTCACTTCCTGAAAAAATTCCTGGGTTCCGTTACCATGATGGAAATCCAGGTCCACAATGGCCACAGTACCCGAAGGTAACAAAAATTCAGCAGCCGTGGCCGCATTGTTAAAATAACAGTAACCGCCAAAGACCCGTGGCCCGGCATGATGACCCGACGGACGACACAATGCATAAACCCGGCTTTCTACTCCATCCCGCAACAGCTGCGCTCCCGTAAGGGCAGTCTCAGCAGAAGCTCTGGCCACCGCATAAGTTTTTTGAGTGATGGGCGTTACCGCATCGGTACACCAGATGCCTCCCCATAACGGAGAATCCACTAGTTTAGGCAGATGAGCTCCCTCTCCGGGGAACAAATCAGGATAAAACTCCTCTCCCTCCTTCATCGAGGCTGCCGTTTTTTTGATGTAATCGTGATAAGGATGAATTTTAGCGATATAGCGCTCGGGAAACTCTTTGGCGGTAACAAACCGAAACCGTTTATCTTCCCGAAGCACCTTTTTTATAGCTTCCACACGCAAGGGGGTGTCTTTAATTTCATAGGCCTCCGGCCCCAACTGGAATTTCCAGTAAGGATTGTGAAGACTATCGTTGTATTTTTCTATTACGAGCATGCACCAGAGATTAGAAGTTAGAGAATAGATGTTAGAGATTTAAGTTAGATATCGAGTTTTAAGGCAGAAGGCAGAAGTTTATTAAAAAAATCACTATTTTCAAACCTGACACTAATAAAAAAATACTGAATATTAACCACCAAGAGATTCTGCACTACTCTACCAATTACATTATCAGGTTTGGCGGATTCCGATCCTAAAAAATCTATTTTTGAACACCTCTTCTTGATTTAGCCCGGCTTACCCGTTTCCTTTGCGCAAAATCTCGAGCACGTGGTCGTGCGGAATGGGGGGACACCAGCGTTGCATACGGCCACTCATTCCACCGGAGCAAAATATGGCATTGAGCACTGCCTCTTCCGTAGCCTCCACCACCGCCTCATATATCAAATTGATATGATAATCCGAAATGCATTTCAGCGTAATAAAATTGGAGCTTGAAGGGGACGGTCTGGGCCTTCGGTTTCCGGTGCTGAACGCCACAATAATCTCCCCACTGGAAGAAGCTGCATAACTACCAGTTCTGCCCAATCCCAGGGCAGCCCGCTTGGAGAGGCGGTTCAGCTGACTGCTGATTAATGGCACATCGGTGGCCACCACAACAATCACAGATCCTTCAGACATTTCGCGGCGGCCTGCATAATCAAACTCACTGTCCAGTTGTTTCCCCACCACGGCCCCGTCAATAGTCAGATTCCGCATCTTTCCAAAATT
>DHQK01000225.1 GCA_002411085.1 Marinilabilia sp. UBA5340
AATCGCCACAGAGTAGAGACTGCCAGAGAATTGCTAAGGAAAGATGATTCCAATACGACCATGCTTGCCATTGCCTTCGATTCAGGCTTCAATTCCAAAACATCGTTTAATACCACTTTCAAGAAAATGACAGGACAAACGCCTTCGGATTTCAGGAAAAAATGTTCCAATTTATAAACCTGAACACTTTTTCAGGTTCTTCGCTTCCTCTTTATTATCATTTCACTGGAACGTCGCCTCAGGCTATTGATAAAAGACCTTCGGCCTTTTAAAAACACAACATTATTAATGAAACCTCCACAAAACAAGTTCAACTTTATAGTTCCGAACGCTTCCTGTCTCAAACCAATGTAAACTTGCAGCATTAATTCAAAAGTAAAAAAAATGCTATCAAGAATTTATTCGATTTGGATATTTTGTTTAATAATACTGCAGGCATCGGCACAATCACCCACACAAAACATTAAAGGACAGGTTTTGGACAGGGATAACCACATGCCATTACCCGGCGTAAACGTTTACATAGTCAATTCGGATCCTCTAATCGGTACCACCACTAATGCCAATGGATTTTATGAATTAGAGAATGTTTCTTTAGGCCGATATACCATCTGTTTTAGTTTTATGGGTTATGAACAGGCTTTGATTAAGGAAATCAATGTAGAATCGGGAAAAGAAACGGAACTGAATGTTGGCCTCAGAGAAAACTTCAGGCAACTGGATGAAATCGTAGTAAATCCGGGTTTTCGCAAAGATAAAGCACAAAACAATATGGCCACCCTCTCGGCTCGCTCTTTCTCTGTAGAAGAAGCCACTCGCTATGCAGGCGGCTGGAATGATCCTTCCCGTCTGGCCGGATCTTTTGCCGGTGTCACGATGGCAGAAGGAGTAAATGACAATGCCATCGTAATAAGGGGAAATGCCCCCAAGGGAATATTATGGCAACTGGAAGGAGTGGAAATTCCGGCTCCGAACCATCTCAACGGAGTCAACAATGGTGGCGGTATAGAAACGATTTTCAGCGTAAATATGCTGGACAACTCTGATTTTTTCACCGGAGCATTTCCGGCAGAGTATGGAAACGCTATGTCTGGTGCATTTGATATGAAATTCCGAAATGGCAATTCCGATAAACGCGAATCGGCATTTCAGGTGGGATCGCAAGGAATAGATATTAGTTCTGAAGGCCCTTTAAGTTCACAGAAAAAAGCCTCGTATTTGTTTAATTACCGATATTCTACCATGGGGCTTGCAAGTCTTTTGATTGAAAATGATTTTGGACTGCCGCAATATCAGGATTTGAGCTTCAAGTTTCATTTACCCACTGCCAATTCCGGTACTTTCGATGTATGGGGAATTGGTGCCCTGAGCAGTGTAACTTTTGAGCCGGAAGAAGATCCTGCTGATTGGTCAAACACTTTTGACAACAATCAATACGACACCGGTTCTGACGTAGCTGCTGCCGGGATTTCTCATGAACTGCACATAGACACCAGGAACTTTCTTCAGACTTCTGTGGCCTCCACTTACACCATGTTTTCGATAAAGAGCGACCAACTACTGCGCACCGGTGAGGTTATACCTCTGGCCGATCATAAAGAAAACAACACACGATTCATATTTAATACACGACTCAACACAAAAATAAGCAACCGTCTGACCAACAAAGCTGGCATAAACCTGACATTTGAAAACTTCAACCTGAACATTCGCGGAAATGCCATGCCCGGCATTAGCCAAACCATGAATCTCATAGCCGACCAGAGTGGTCAGGTAATGCAATCACGTTTTTTCGATCAGTTCAAGTGGAGAATCAGCCCGAAGATCGATCTTAATGCCGGCATCAGCGTTTCTCATTTCGATATGAATAACGAATGGATTCCGGAACCCAGGATCGGAATGTCCTGGAGATTTCTGCCTCGCCACTCTGTTCATATTGCTTTCGGAAAACACAGTCGTCCAGAGCCTATGCGTTTTTACATGGCGGAGGATGACAACAGCCACCTACTGAATCCTAACCTAAGAGTAACCAAGTCCAACCACTACGTTTTGGCTTATGACTTCATCATCAATGAAAATATGAAGCTTAAAATAGAGCCTTATTATCAGGATCTGTATGATGTTCCAGTCACTGGTAGTTCTTCAGAATCACTCATAAATTATACCTGGGATATGTATTTTAAGGAACCTCTTTCCAATAAAGGAACAGGCACCAACAAGGGGATCGACATCACACTTGAGCGCTATATGAAAGATGGTTTTTATTATATGTTTACGGGCACTGTCTTCGATTCAAAATACACAGCGGCAAATGGCAAAGAATACAACACCTCCTTTAACCGGAATTTTGTTTTTAACCTGCTGGGGGGAAAAGAATGGAAAATCAAGGAGAACAATACACTGGGGCTTAACGGCAAAATTGCATTTATGGGAGGAAACCGTTTTACACCTCCCGATCAGGAACAATCTGCCATACACGAAATGGTAATTCTTGATGAATCCAGGCCTTTTGAATGGCAGGAAAAAAACAAACTTTTTCTGGATATTGCCGTCAATTATCAGATAAATAAAAAGAAAAAAGCACATATTATTGCCATTCAGGCCAAAAATGCCTTAATGCAAAGCGAAATGTTTGGATGGGCCTACGATTTTGAAAAACAAAAAGTGGTGGAACATGGCATAACAATGATTTATCCTTACTTTTCATACAAGATACTTTGGTAAAAAAAAACATAATACTTATCATATATACTTCCGCAATTCAATATTCTTAGCTAACTTTAACCTACTTAAAACCCCAAACGCATGAACCTGCTTCAACTTCTCCCCAACATCCTTCCATTCCGGAATAAAGCACTCAAGGAAGCTCCGTTGATAGTATATGACAAATTGAAGTTGGATAATTCTGCAACTGCAAAGCTACCTGCTCTGGGAAGTGATATATTATTTCAGTTGGATCAGGATGCCGCTTTTTCCATCAAGGTAATAAACACTGAAGAAGACCTGAAAGAGGCTTCCATACCTGTTTTATTTGATGAGAATGAAGCAGCCTCATTTTTTACGGATCAATCGCTCCTCTCCTACAACCTTTTGGGAAAACTCCGGAGTGAGGGTAACCTGGAGGGTGGAGATATCGGAAAACTTAACCTGTCGGCCGGACAAACGGCAGAGTTATCCAAAATCACACCCCATCAAAACCATATCACTATTAATGATGCTTTGGCGAAAGACCTCATCAACTTTACCGAAATTTTTTCTGCAAGTGAACAAGCCTCGTTCCCGGATTCTCTAAGACCACATGAAGCCTTTGCTTATGCTTTTTCCGGCGACCTGAATTTTGAAATATCCGTAAACCTGCTGAAATTATTATCAGTAGCCTTTGCACCCGTGTTCTCCTTAACACCGGGCCCAAAGGTGCCGCTTAGCATTGACACATCACTTCAAATAGGCTTTAAAGCCACCAGAAAAGACTCCTTCAAGGTACTCATTGGTAAAAAAAGCAACAGTAAATTCAGACTGGTTTTACAAAAGAATAAGGAAAAACAGAAAGACTTTAGTATCTCAGCAAACCTTACCCTACAATTGCAGGAATCGGATGAGAGAATGCTGACCGGAATTCTTGATGACTATTTTGAAAAGTATCTCGGCAAACCCTTCAATGAAATTGAACGCATTCTGGATCAGGCCGAAGAACTGAGAGAAGACAGTTTCTTAGTTCATCTGGCCGATAAAATTGCTTTCGATGGTACGGGAGTTGAACAACTGAGAGAGCACTACAATGGATACAAACAGAAGATCAGCGATGCAAAAGCAAACGTCCTGAAAATCGCAACCAGCAGTATCAGTGCCGGAATAGACTACGAATACAGAAAAGTGGAATCGTCCGGTGTACTACTTAACGCAGAGCTTTCCGAAGAGGTGCTGGCCAAAGAGATCAAAAATATCGTTAAACTAAATATAAATCCACTCATTGGCAAAGCAAAAAAAGGTATCCCAGGCATAGAAATAATTACCTATTTCAAAGAGAAAGGTCTAACCATTGAAGATCGATTGTCAATTGGAATCTCATTGGGCAACTGGGCCCTTAAATCGGCGTCCGAAAGGATCTGGCAATACGATGAAAAAAATACAGGTCTGGAAGGCCTGCGCGAAATAAAGCTGGCATTTCTGGACAAAAAAACAGTAACCCTCTTTGGCGAAGAAGCCAGCATCAAAGCATCACTGGATGCAGAAACACCTCAGCCTGATAGTTCCCTTCGGTACAACCAGCTTGATTGCGCTTTCACGTTAATATCCAAGAAAACCGATAAAAGAGTACACCAGTGGGACAAAAGAGACCTTCACCGTTTTCTGCAAACTGCCCTCACCTGGCATATTCTCGACGAAAAGGAACTGAATGAATTTTTTGAAACCATCTGGGATCAGCTACTGAAAAACAAAAACATAGAATACGAATGTAAAATTCACATACCTCCTGCCATTTTCGCCGAAACAATCAAAGCAACTTCCTTAAATGCCTCCATCGAAGCCATCACCGATGCAATGGCTGTGGGCATACTCCCCAATAAAGCAGATGACCGAAGCATGTTAATCTCTGCCAGAAAAGAGTTTTACAAACCATTGATTGCCGATGCACTCAGCGGACGAGACATCAGAAAAACGCTTGAGCACCCGATATATACAGAAAAATACAGGCAATGGAGAAATCATGAGCTGAACCGGATAGAAAATCAAAACCAGTCGGGCACCGATAGTTTTATGGGAATCTCAAACAACCAGGCATTTCGCCATTTTCAGCAACTGATTTCCGGAATCAATCTGATGAACGATCGTCTGCAAAACAGCAAAGTCATAGAAGAAGATTTAACCGACTCTGTGCTTCATTTCTTTTTTGATGCTTTTCATAACATTGTGAAGGACACTTCAGGATATTCACAGCGCTGGCTCGGATATTATATCATGCAAAGCCTGACAACCCAAAGTCCTGAAACCTCAAAATCTATAGTGAACACGCTAACAGTATTATACCCCGGCGAAAATGATAAAAAAGAAGCCCTCATTATTGGCGGGTAACAAACTATGATAACTCAAAACCACTAAACTATGATAAACAATCCTGCCTTAGATGTTGCTATCGGTCTGGTATTTATTTATGCCATTTACGGACTAATTGCCACCGTTGCCACCGAAATCATTTCCACATTGCTCCAGCTACGCGGAAAAAACCTGAAAAAAGCCATATTGCGAATGCTCGACAATGGCCCAATTCCAAAAAATACATCGGGAAACAATGATCTTCCCAATAATGAAAAAGTAGCTGATGACCTTAGTCCCGGGTTTCTTCAGCAACCGGAAATACGATTTCTGGGAAAAATCACAAAAAGTGGCAAAGAACGGTGCCCTTCTTACATCAAACCGGCAACCTTCACCCGTGCACTATTAAACAGTCTCGACTACACCTGGTCTGACGCCACCAATCTTTCCTCCCTGAAAGAAAAACTCAACCCGGACAATCCCACACATAAACTCATCATCAACATGATTGAGGAGGCCAATAACGATATTGAGAAATTTAAGACACTGTCAGCTCAGTGGTTCAACGATACGATGGATCGCGCTTCGGGTTGGTACAAACGGAAAACTCAATGGATTACACTGGTAGCTGCTTTACTGATTGCCTTCTCGCTCAATTTGAATACCATAGAAATTTCCCGCAAACTGGGATCTGATAAAAAAAATCGTTTAGAAATGGTTCAGGCTGCAGGTAACTACATTCAGACCATGACTCATACGGATACCCTTGCCGGTAATGAACTTGACAAACTGGAAAGTCTAAACAACCAGATGCAGCAACTAATTTCGGAAACCAATGAGATGGGCTCCGTAGTGGATATCCAATTTGACCTGGAAACGCCAACCGACTGGTTTATTTATATTTTGGGATGTTTCCTTACAGCGCTTGCACTATCCCTGGGTGCTCCTTTTTGGTTCGACTTGCTGAACAGGCTCATAAGACTTCGGAATTCAGGCGCACAAGAAAAAACAGAGGTAAAAGATACTCGCCAAATCCGAAAGGTATCTGTGAAATTATAAGCGGTGCATTACAACTCAAACCCATAATTGATACAAACCCATATTGGCAAACAGGGTTGCGATAATGGAGATAAAAAGGCCTGCAATAAACAAACCTACGGCCTTACCCCCTTTTAAGTTGGAAGACACCCTGAATGCATTATACATCAATGCAACCATCCAAATAGTGAGCAGGATCGTGAGGAACAGGATTATAATGGCCATTATGATGTCTATGACAGAAATGGTTGCAGACATATCCTGTTCCATTACCAATGCCATGATATAATTCCCAAAACGTTTGATAGAACCTGAAAACCCCAGCAATGCGGCAATAAAATAAGGGAAACGGGCCAGGGCCAGGGTTCCCAAAATGTCCAAGACACGCACTGTTGAAGAGGAGCCCCAGAAGGCGAACACAAAAAAGATTAGAGATGGGATTAACCAAATCATCAGTTGTTGAACAAAAAAGTATCCGAGCGGGAGGTATTCCTGAATAATTTTTATAGATATTACATCCGGGAAGTGGGTCTGACTGAAGTATCCGGTAAGACCGGTAAGCATCATAACAAGCAAACCATAGAACAAGGCCTTGCTTCCTGCAATTTCCACAAAGGGATTAATTAGCTTTTTTGTTTTCATCTTCGGTCTTTTTTATTTGGGTTATTTTTTCAATCAGATCATCAAGCATATTCCTAACGGTGGGATAACTCAACTGCAAAGCTTTTGACATCTGCTTCAGACTTCCACTGCTCAGAATAAACTGCATAATAAAATCCTGCTCTTTTTGCTCCAGCTTGTGAAATACAGGAAGTCCAAAAGAGCCGGTAATTGTGGTATCGCATGCATCACAATGAAGACTTTTTACTTTTAAAATCCCTCCACATCCAGGACATAATATGGGCAATCTTTTTTCCATAATTTGAATTTTACATATCAAAAATAAAGACATTATTTATTTTTGTCAACATTCAAATTAATTTTATTGATATAATATTTAACTTTATTAAGGTATCAAAATCTTGGATATCTATTTAACCCGGGATTATTGTTTTTGTCAAACGCCAATTTCCCCCTCTCAATATTAGTCGGGTCGCGACCAATATTGAGAGGGAGCGTGGAAATCCTTCAAAACCCAGGGCTATTGCTCTCAGGCTTTCAGCCTGTTTACATCGTACCTGTCTTATGTATAAGGTAGGTTCAATATTTCGCTCATAAAAAAAGACATTTCTAATAATCACAACACCATACGACACCTTCAGCGTCGGCATTTCGTATCTTACAAACAACTATAAATACAAGAGCCTTTCAGGCTCCGTTTTCATCACCTATAAAGAAATGCCCCTTCTCTCTTTTGTTAATAAGACAACCTGCAAGAATTCAGGAATTTAATTCTACTGCATCAAAAAAAGGCTGCCTCAAACAAATCCTTGAGACAGCCTCTTTAATTATATGCAGAAAACTTCTATTTCTCTTCTTCCGTAAGCAGATGCTCTTCCAGGAATTTTTCCATGGCACCGTAAAAGTCAAAACGATTCTCTTCGTTCCGGAAACCATGCCCTTCATTATCTTTCACCATATATTGTACTTCTATACCGCGTTCTGTCAAGGCTTCCACCATCTGATCCGATTCATCTTTGTTTACTCTGGGGTCATTGGCTCCCTGAGCGATAAAGAGTGGTGCCTGAATTTTATCGGCATGGAAAACAGGTGAGGTCTGGCGCAGCTGAACACTATCTTTTTCGGGGTGTCCAACCATTTCATACATCATATCCAAAAGCGGCTCCCAGTAAGGAGGAATGGTATTCAGGAATGTAAAGAGATTGGAAACACCAACATAGTCAACTCCTGCAGCATACAAATCCGGTGTGAATGTCATGCCTGCCAGTGTGGCATAACCGCCATAGCTACCACCATAAATAGCAATCCGGTCAGGATCAGCAATACCTTTTTCTATCAACCAGTTTACACCGTCGGTAATATCATCCTGCATTGAGAGTCCCCACTGCTTAAAGGATGATTCCCAAAACTTCTTTCCATAACCTACCGAACCACGGAAATTCATTTGCAGCACGGCAAAACCACGATTGGCCAAAAACTGAATTTCCGGATTGAAGCCCCAACTATCGCGTGCCCATGGTCCTCCATGAGGATTCACTACGACCGGTAGGTCTTTGGCATTTTCCATGGTATATCCTTTAGGCAAGGTCAGATAGCCATGTATGGTCAATCCGTCTCTTGATTGATATTTAATGGGCAGCGTTTTGGCCATAATGTTCTCATCCAGCCACGGACTAACATCTGATATTTTTCTAAGTTCATCTGCTGTCGAATCATAAAAATAATAAGCCCCCAAAGATCGGTCACTATAGGTACGCACAATAAATTTATCCTCATCCTTATTCATATCTGAGATGCCCAGTTCATAATCTCCGAGCTCCTGTTCCAAACGATTAAAGAGCGTCTCAGTTTCCTCATCAAAGAAATGACGTTCTCTCTTCCAGGAAGTATAGGAGGCAGTTGTCAACACTTTTCTTTTGCGCGAATAACTAAGCCCTGAAACATCGTATTCATCATTCTCATAAAGAACTTCTTCAACTTCGCCAGTTTTGGGATTAAAAATAACTGGTACTTCCTTATCTCTGTCCAGGTTGGATACGGCATACAACTTCTCATTATCAAAAGTAAAGAAAGAAGGATTCAGGGTGTTCTTAAAGTTTGTCTTTAGCACAACTTCAAAATCATCCTCTTCTGTTTCCCTGTAAAGTATGGTAGAATTCACTCCATCCTCAATACCAATAGCTACGCGGAGTTTTCCTTCATGATCGGTCATCCATCCCTGAATATTTCCGGGATTCTCGGCCAACATAGTCAATTCTCCGGTAACAATATTCAACCGGTAAGGGTCAAAAACACGGGCATCACGCTGATTAAGGCCAACAATCACCTCATCTTCAATATCGCGCAATTCATCAATTAACAGAGTCCGAACACCATCAAATTGTGTAAGTGCCTTCATATCTTCCCCATTACGGTTCACCGCGTGCAGCGAATAATTCTCATCCCCTCCGGTATCTTTCAGAAAGAGGATACGGTTATCGTTGGCCCACATATAGCCGGCCACATCACGTGAAGTTTCGGATGTCACACGAACAGCAGAGTCGCCATCCAACTCCTGAACAAAAATATTCATGCGATCCTCATAAGGTGCCATGTAAGAGAGATAAGTACCATCCGAAGATATCTGATAAGCGGTTTTATCAGGGTTCTTAAAAAAATCCTCCATAGGTAACTTTGGGGCTTTTTCAATAGTGCCGCCACAACCGGCCATTGTCAATCCTGCCATAAAAGCAACAAAAATTAAAGATTTAAAATTCTTCATACATGTAAAGGTTAAATGGGTAAAAGAATTCAGTCAAATATCAATCAATAAAATTAACAAAATCCTTTTGAATTTTATTATATTAGTGAATCAAAACAAATAATATTCTCATTCAAAACTATGCTTATGTTTACATCGGGAGAAAAACCAGGTCAGGGAACTTACAAATGCCAAAAATGTGGCAAAGAAATAACACTGGACGATGGCAACCAGGAATTACCTGTATGTCCTGTTTGCGGTCACGAAAAATGGGACAAAATAGGGTAATGATGCCACTTTTTTCTACTATCCTGCTTTCCGTTTTTTCAAAAGGATTGCAGGATATTTTTCATGTAAAACCCATCTTATTAACAATCGAATAATTGGCCCCACCAGGATAAAACCGGAATTTGAGGCTACCGGACAGGTAACCAAAAATGAAAAACCGCCCCCTCACCCGGCGTTGAATCAACACGAATATCTCCCCCCATCATCTCGATCAGTCGCTGCGATATAGAAAGCCCTAAACCTGTCCCTTTTGGATTATCGCCCCCCCCATGAGTTACCTGATAAAACCTGTAAAATATACGTTTCTGATCTGCGGCTGAAATTCCAATACCTGTATCCTTAACAAAGAAATGCATCCGATCCGCTTCCGGGTAAGCACCAAATTTAACCTTTCCGTCATGGGTGAATTTCAAGGCATTGCTAACAAGATTGATTAGCACCTGCTTCACCTTTGTCTCATCACATTCAAATGAATGACACGCAGGATGATCCTCCACTTCATAAGATAACTGATTACGGGTTTCGGAAGCAAATGGAACAAAAAAACGATGAATATCTTCAAATGTTGACATCAGGTCAACACGAGAAAACAAAACCGGCATCTGACCGGTTTCTATTTTTGAGATGGCAAGTACATCATTAATGATATGCAACAATTGTTGCCCGCTGCTAATAATGATATCCAGATAAGTATTCCGACTATCCGTACTTTGATCAGGGTCTTTAAGCAATTCAGCAAATCCCAAAACACCATTCATTGGCGTTCTGATTTCATGACTCATATTGGCCAGAAAAGCAGTCTTTAAACGATCACTCTCCTCCGCTTTTTCTTTGGCCTCCTTCAATTCCCGATTGATACCTCTCAGGTTCTCTTCCGCCTTACGACGTTCTCTGAGGTCACGAATAATCGCCAGGTAATTATCCTTACTGGTACGCTTGGAATTCATCTCAATCGGTATACCTTCACCGGCTTTATTAACAATTTCCCTTTCAATTATAACTGATTCTCCTAAATCAAGCAAATCAAACCTCAAAGGACGCTCCTTCAACTCATCCCGGTCAAACAAAATACTTATGTGATGCTGAAGAATATCGTGTGCTTCATAACCAGTCATTTTAAGGAAACTACCGTTCACATCCACAATATTCCCCCGGGCATCGCCAATAAGAATTCCATCAGCAGCATTTTCAACAACCGACCGGTATTTACTTTCACTTTCCAATAATTTTTGCTCGGCAGTTTTACGGGCGGTAATATCAACAACAGTGGACACTCTGAAAGTTCGATTCTCATACTCGAAAGTGCGTCCCCTTATCTCGGCACTGAAAAGTGTACCATCTTTTCGAAGTCCTGTGGCTTCATAAGCCTCCGAATCCCGGCTCTCAATTTTCTTTCGGATTATATCACGGTGTTCGGGAATAAAAACCGAAGAAGCAGCTTTCCCGATTATTTCCTGGTAAGAATATCCAAACATCTCACATCCACTGTGATTGGCCTCGATGCAAAAACCGTTTTCGAGAATAAAAATCCCTTCATGGGCAGCTTCAGCCAAAATTCTGAATCTATGATCCATAGACCAAAAGGAACCCATTGAGTTTTCTTCGATAAAATAGCCTAGCTTTTCTTCAAGGTATTTTACACGAACCTCAAGTTCCCTGTTGGAAAGATGTTCTGTCATCATCAAATAAAGTAGTTGTCTGAAAAAAGAAGAACAGCTCCTCCTGCTTTGGTCAAATAAATGAGGAGCATTCCCAATGGAAATATACGCATTTTTCTTGATGATGAACAGATTCAGCTGATTTTAACCTGTAAAATCAAAAACTTAAAACTTTCCAGTCCTCTTTCAAGTAACCTGTTAATGGTTCTCCCATTGGGATTACTTCCATTCCCAATTGCTCCAGATCTTCTGCCACTCCATACTCTCCGGCACAAACACTGCAGGCCTGAACCCTTATACCGGTTTTCATCAGACCTTTCACTTTTTCCTGAAGCCCTGTATCTTCGGCCAATAATTTGGTAGATGGCCCCCAAACGATCAATACAACTTCTTTGAACCAACCTTTCATTTTGGCACCCTGCGTATACATTAAAACAACCTTTTCAGCTACATCTTTGTCTCTGCTTGACCAGATTACGGCCAGTTTTTCACTATTACTCATAAATTATTTGCTCTTAAATTAATATTTGATTAGCATTAGAACTAAACATCTAAATTTATTCATTTGTTCTTGAGACATCCAAAAAACGAAAATCATTCGAACAATTTTTTGAGCTCATCACAAAATAAAGAGATCCATATTAAAATTAGATCTACCTATAAAAGGCATATCTATCCTTCAATTATTGACTTCACAGAA
>DHQK01000286.1 GCA_002411085.1 Marinilabilia sp. UBA5340
CCGGTTCGATTGTTCCTATGGGGAACATTGTGCAACACACCGGTGAAGCCACTGCCGACTCCCTGGAAATAAGAATTTACAAAGGGGCAGATGGAAGCTTTAATCTTTTCGAAGATGAAGGCGATAATTACAACTACGAAAAAGGGGAATTCTCAGTTATTTCATTCGAATACAATGAACAAGACCAAACACTTACCATCGGTGACAGGAAAGGAAGCTATCCCGGGTATTTAAGGCAGCGGGTATTCAATATTGTCGTGGTAAGCGAGAATTTCGGGGTGGGGATTACCCAGGAAAAAGAGAAAAAAATGATTCTCTATTCCGGGAATAAAACTAAAGTCAGGTTATAAATTGACAGTCCCTCCCCCTCGATTCCGATCGAGGGGGCTTTTCTCCCTCGTCTCCGACGAGAAAAGTTTAAGAAAAACAGATGGTTACAAACTTGAGAGACACTTTATGGTCGTGAGAGACGACAGGGCTTGAGCCCCTCGATCGGAATCGAGGGGCAGAGTCAATGTCACTGGAAAGGAGAAACTGTCACTTCCTCAGACAAACACGCAAAAAAAAGAATTAACAGATAACAATAAAAACTTTCAAAAAATGAAAACACATTATTCAATACTCATTATTCTTGTTGCAGGCTTCTTATGGAGCTCCTGTTCCGGGAAAGAGAAACAAGAACAGCAGCAACAACAAAAAGCTCAAAACCCGGTAATTTTTGCCGATGTACCGGATGTTTCGATCATTCGTGTGGACGATACCTACTACATGAGCAGTACTACCATGCACATGAGTCCCGGCGTGCCCATCATGAAATCCAAAGATCTGGTTAACTGGGAAATTGTCAACTATGCCTATGATACTTTGGCCGACAATGAAGCGCTGAGGCTCGAAAACGGCAAGAGTGCTTATGGGAAAGGGTCCTGGGCCAGCAGTTTGCGTTTCCACAAGGATACATTTTATGTTTCTACATTTTCAGCTACTTCCGGAAAAACACACATCTACAAAACCACAGATATTGAAAACGGCCCCTGGGAGTCTATTACCTTTGAACCCGTATTGCACGACAATTCACTCTTCTTCGATGATGACGGAAAGGTATATTTGATTTATGGCGGTGGCGATATCCGGATAGCTGAACTAAAAGAAGATTTATCAGGCATCAAACCTGACGGAATCAATCAGATAATCGTTCCTGATGCCGGTAAGGTCGCCTCCGAAAACCTGATGCTACACGCCGAAGGAACACAAGTCATCAAGCACAACGGTAAATATTACATCTTCAACATCACCTGGCCACAGGGAGGAATGCGCACAGTTGTGGTACACCGGGCCAATCAAATCACCGGGCCTTATGAAGGAAAAGTGGCCCTTCAGGATCGAGGCATTGCTCAGGGAAGCATCATCGACACTCCCGAAGGTGATTGGAATGCATACATGTTCCGCGATTATGGCTCTGTGGGAAGAATGCCATACATCATGCCCATGAAGTGGGAGAACGAATGGCCAGTTCTGGGAATTGACGGCAAAGTGCCGGACACCTTGGATATTGCGGTTCAAAACATTGGAGTATCAGGCATTGTCACATCAGATGAATTTGACGGAGATAAGCTGCCACTTGCCTGGCAATGGAATCACAACCCGGACAATCGTTACTGGTCACTGACAGAAAGAGAAGGATTCCTGCGACTGACCAACGGACGCATTGATGACAATGTGGAGCAAACCAGAAATACTCTGACACAACGCACCTTCGGCCCTGTCAGCTCTGCCTCCACTCTGCTTGAAGTTAAGGGCATGAAAAATGGCGATGTCGCCGGTCTGGTGGCATTACAAAAAAAATACGGATTCGTGGGGGTAAAAATGGAGAACAACAGCAAATCAATAGTCATGGTGAGTGCAGAAACCGAAGAACCTGTAGAACTGGAAAATATTCCCCTGGAACAGGATAAAATCTGGTTAAAAATCGACTGCGATTTCAGAAACAGAACCGATAAAGCATGGTTCTATTACAGTCTGAATGGCAATGACTGGCAAAAAATCGGAGAACCGCTCCAAATGGCCTATTCTTTACCTCAACATTTCATGGGATATCGTTTTGGGTTATTCTCTTTTGCAACCGAAACAACAGGTGGTTTCGTAGATTTCGATTACTATACAATAAGTAACGAGATAACAGAATAGTGAATTAACCGTTCTTAAAAATCCTCGTCAGAGACGAGAGTCAAACACCCCCTCGTTTGGAAACGAGGGGGAGAGTTTTGCCACTAAAGAAACAGGAGGGGATTTTTTTGTTACAAAAGTCTGCAATTGGGAGCATTCGACACCTTCAGCGTCGATCTTTTTAACATAAGATCCTTCTGTAAATATAGGAGCCCTTCAGGCTCCATTTTTCTCAAATAAAAAAATGCCCCCGAAGTGGGTCAAATATTTATAGGATTTAATGTTTGCATAAGAATTGACCCCCAAAGTGGGTCGTTCCATTTATGAACACAGGCGTTTATCCATCCCGGAATTGCAACTCGATAAATGGAACGCAATTATAACTTTTCCCTGAGTTTTGTATTATACATCCGGTAAGATCATAACTTAAAAAAATACCACAATGAATTCCTTAAAAACAACCATTTTCTTTGCAATGGCTATCCTCTTGGGAGCGTGTGCTCAAGACGTGAAACAGGAGAGCAACCTGAAACTCTGGTACAACAAGCCAGCTGAAAACTGGAACGAAGCACTGCCCGTGGGTAACGGACGCCTGGGGGCAATGGTTTTTGGTGATCCTGCCAAAGAAAACATCCAACTCAACGAAGAGACTTTCTGGTCGGGCGGCCCGTCCCGCAACGACAATCCCAAAGCGTTGGAGGCCTTACCTAAAGTGCGGAAACTGATTTTCGATGGACAATACCACGAAGCCGAGAAGCTGGTCAATGAAAACATGGTTGCAGAGCAACTGCATGGCTCCATGTATCAGACCATTGGTAATTTAAACCTCTCTTTCGA
>DHQK01000050.1:0-4163 GCA_002411085.1 Marinilabilia sp. UBA5340
CTCGTTTCATCAGAGAAAAACGATAATAAAAATTCCTGTGCTGCATATATAAACAAATATTGTTTTTTGGGTCCTCAAACAATGTTATTAATTTAGCATGAATATCTTTTTTAATCACTAACTCCAATACAACAACACATGAAAAAATTAATTATCACTATTCTAATCTTTTCTACGTTTCTTTCCCCGGCCTTATCCCAAAAAATAAGAAAAGAAAAAGTATCTATCAGTTTTACAACCAAACCACTAATCCCATTAAAAAAAGCACCGAAAACCTTTGCTTCCAATGGCTTTCACATTCAACTGGGAGGGCTCGAAAAAACTGAAGGAAATGCGGATTTACTCGTTCTAAACAAAGTTTATACTGCTAAAAAATACGCCAATTGGTGGTTGGAAGATCCGGAGAAGTACGATGCCAGCATGCGTTTTGATAAATCTCTCTATTCGCAGCCTTATTCAGTAACAGTAAAAAACAATGAGGGAAATATTATATTTCATCGGATCTACAATATTTTTGAAGCTGAATCGCAGCCTCCTGTTAGTGATATCTTAAAGTCTGAGCTTAGCATTCAATTGCAATTATCAAGAGAATTATCTTATTTATTCTCACCTAATTATGAACCAAAATTCGACATCAAACTATTCTATGTCAAAAAAAGTGATGAACACCAGGACATCAACTCTTCTTTGGAGGATGCCAGGAAGGCTATAGAACTATACAATAATAAAGAATACAGCAAAGCTCAACAGGAATTTGAAAAAGCATTAAAAAAATGGATGGGTGCCCTCAAGGAGAAAGACTTATCCAATGACAAAGCAAGAATAAATGAAAAAGTTACAAAAGGACTTTATCATAATATTATTCAAATACTCGCAATTCTTGAACGGTACGACGAAGCAGAAAAGATAATGGCTAAGGCCAGAGAAGAGATTGGAGGATTTTACAATATTGCATTGAATGGGCACAGACACCTCCTCAAAAATTTAAAAATGATTTCAAAGAGCAAAAAGGAAAATGCTAATTTCAATTTTGTAGATCTTGAGTATGATACGTCAGTAAAACCCCTGGTTCAGGGAGAACAACCAATGAGACCTGAATCTGCCAGGGACATACGAAATCTGTTACCAGGATCCTGGCAATATATGCTTATAACAAGTGAGGAACTCCCAACTTCTCTTGATAATTTTAAGCACAAAGAATGGAAGAAAAATTTACTAGGAGATAGCACAAAAACCATCTTCCACATTTCACCAGACGGAACCTGCATGGAGCAAAGAGGAAGCTGGGAAGATGGGGATGAACAAACCATGGATGATGGCCTAACAGGATATTGGCGTTTCTTGACTGATGACAATGACCAATCCTATTTCTTATTCTCTTTTGATGAGGAAGATTTTGAAAACATCAAAGAGCATCGTAATGAAATCTCCATCATAGATGTTGTTTATATAAATGACAAGAAGTTAGTCCTGAGAGCAAGAAATTACAATCCCGATGCAAATGCTGATATATTATACATTCAACTTCAGCGAATCAACAGCATTCTATAACTTAAACATTAAAAACGGTTTTCCTTCACAGAAAACCGTTTTTAATATTCAATCATTACTTTCTTTGAAAAAAAATGGCAGCGGCAAGCTTATTGGGCTAACGATAGAAAAATTCAAAAATAACGACACCCTTCACACTGACAGTTTCATAACCAATTAAATACTACCTGACTGTCGTCAAGCTACAGTATAAAAGCCTCACTGCACTTTTTGCATGCAGGGAGGCTTTAACCATTTCTTATCCACGAAAAAAAGAAAACGTGGTTAACTATTTTTCAGACATCACTCCTTTAAAAAATTCACCGGCCCGGGTGGGGGTATAATCCCAATCTTTAATTAATTGAGGCGACCAGTCAGGGTCGAAAACCCACACGACATAAGAAATTCCTTTTTCATTAAAATAACCGGTGAGAGTCTCCCCATAAGTTTCATCACCCAGGCAAGGTATATGGGCCCCTTTCTGGTCGGGATACATGTAGCCAACCTCTGTGGCAATTACCGGATAATTGTCTGCCACAAAACCGAAATCACGTTCCCATTGAGGGAGCCAGGGTTGTTCACGTTTTTGGGGATATGGATGACTCACATAAGCAATATTCTCAACGGGTAAGGGTTCGTTCATAACAGGTGTAAGATCATAGGCCCAGTTAAATCCGGCCACCAAAGGCACAGCTTTGGAATTATTAGCGCGAACCACAGCAATGATATCCATCAAAATATCACTCCACTGTCCCCAGGTTAATGTTCCCAGTTCACCATTATACGTGGTGGGTTCATTAAATATTTCGTAAAGTGCTACTGCAGGCTCATCTTTATATCTGCGACTGATGGTGTACCAGAAACGGTAAGTTTCTCTAATAGAGGTGTCATACATCTCATTCTGATACAATCCGGTACGCAAATTTCCGATAGAATGCCAGTCGATAATCACATACAAACCGGCATCTTTAGCCCATTCAATCCCCTGATCGAGTAATTTCAAGTATTCTTCCTGACCTCTTTCTCGCCAGGCAGCCGGATGAACCGGAAGACGCACAATATTGGCACCCCAGGCAGCTACCTCATCAAAAATAGCGGCCTTCCACTGGCCTTGTTTCTCCAATCGATCGGGATCAGCAATATTCAGCCCTTTAAACACAACTACTTCACCTTGTTCATTGACAAAATTTTTGCCTTCGACCGAGATGCGTGAAAATGAATTGTCCTGAGCTGATGCCATCAATGATATCATCAGTAATAACAGACATAAAAAGGAAATTTTTTTCTTCATAGGATTAGTTTATATTTCTTTATTATACAAAGTGTAAACAAAACACTTTAACAAATATAAACATTTTGAGGCTATTTAGAAATCCTTTTTTTCATAAAACACTATCTTTACAATCAAAGATTACAGTTTACCACAAAACCCAAACAAATAATTATGAAACCTCTAATTCTAATCCTCAGCCTGAGTATGCTAAATCTTACAGGCTTTGCTTAACAGCAAAATCCTTCCAATAAGAAGCTGGGAATTACCTTCACTCCTATTGGCGATAATGATGTTTCAACCTTTAATGACATAGTTGGTACCAGCTCAACCTATGGGGAGAGATTCTTTTCCATTGGCATGGCATACCAGCAGAACTTGTCAAAAAACTGGCTTAAATTTGCAACCGGCCTGAAGTACTCGCACCAAAAAATCAGGACAGAACCGGCTCCCTATGGTTCGGAAATTGAAAAGACTATCACCCACTCCTACTTCTCATTAATCACTATTCCCTTAACTTTAAAAGCACGGTTCCTGAGATTTCTCTTTTTAGAAGGAGGAGGAATCGTAAATGTTTATACCGGCTCTGATCTTTCGAATTCTTGTATTTTCTCCTTAGTTCCGGAAGTTCCTTTTTCAATTCTCTGACCACTTTCTGGTAGTCGGGATCATCATGGACGTTATTCAATTCCAGCGAATCTCTTCTACGATTACAGAGCTCCCATTCATCATGATCGCTCTAAAATTGCAGGGTATTTTTCAGCAAGCCTTATTTAACTTCGACAATTTCTGATTTTTCTGAAATTCCGTTTTCATTAAAGGCTTCTATGGTAAAATAATATTTTGTATCACGGTCGAGATTGCGCATAAAATGCTCATTCACATCATATATCAACCAGGACTGATACAGTTTATCCGGTGCAATCCCCCATCGGATGTTGTACCCCTGTGCCTCTTTTACCGGTTTCCATAAAAAGGCCACATCCCGGCGATCTTCCTGACGCTTCACCTCAAATCCCTTCACTTCAGATGGCTTTTCACCATAGCCTTTTCCAAATACTCTGATCTCAGACAATCCCAGGTTATTTCCAGGTACTTTCACATTATTGTAGCGAACATACCTTGCCCGAACGGGCTGTTTGAGAACAATATAGGCATTGGGAGCATCCTTGTAACTATCGCTTCTGTCCACCACTGTTTTCCAGTGCTCACCATCTTCAGAGACCTCAATTGTAAAACGGTGACGCAAACCATCCACCCGGGTATAAATACCGGTATTATGATCGTGATAATTCAACTGTAAAGCATATACATTCCCCGATGAGTGCATCTCTATCTCGACCCACTGATTGGCATCATTGGC
>DHQK01000050.1:4392-4630 GCA_002411085.1 Marinilabilia sp. UBA5340
TCAGCTACCCAGAATGATTTGGGACTTTCATCTGTCAGGACTTTCGATAATATTCTTCCTTCAGCATCTTTTTCCAGAGGCATTTCAGTAACGTCAAACTCATCATCGGTAGTGGTACTTTTTTTTATCTGCACCTGGGATGAGGAAACAGTAACAGTCCCTCTGTAGGACAACAACATCCATCCGTTATGCTGTCCTGCTTTGGTGGGATGATCAGGAGCGAAGCGCGGATAATCGC
>DHQK01000069.1:0-555 GCA_002411085.1 Marinilabilia sp. UBA5340
AACTAACCCAATGCCACTTAACCAACACCAAGCTTTTCCTTAATCTGTGAAATAATTCCACAATCTGTCCAAAAGAATACACAAAAAAGGCTTCCTGTCATCCAGAAAGCCATAAGCCAATAATTTCATCCAAAAAGATTAATGCTCATAAATCATTTTACGGGTCATACCACCATCCATGTAAATATTTTCTCCGTTTACAAAATCATTTTCGGGGCTGCAAAGCCACATCACCATAGAAGCAATATCGGAAGGTTTTCCAACACGGCCGCTCGGGTGTTGGGCATGATCTTGTGGCCGGAGCTTTTCAGGGTCACCGGTATGTATCCATCCGGGACTGATACAATTGACAGTAATTCCAGTGCCGGCAAGAGAATTGGCAAGTGCATGTGTAAGAGAAACAATACCTCCTTTGGAAGCTCCGTAAGCCTCTCCACCGGGTTCTGACATTAAGTGACGTGTGGAAGCTATTTGAATGATGCGCCCGTACTGGCCAAAAGCATGCATTTTAGAAAATTCACGGGCGCAAATGAAAGCTGCGCGCAGATTGCTGTT
>DHQK01000069.1:884-16757 GCA_002411085.1 Marinilabilia sp. UBA5340
ACTTCGATTTGCCTGAAGAATTTCAGAATCTCATCGGCATCAGCCAAATCCAGCTCTGTTGTATGAATCCAGGGGTAGTGCTGTCTCAAGTCTTCAAGGGCTGCTTTATCTTTATCAACCACCCATACTTTGGCTCCGGCCTCTTCAAGAGCAATGGCAATGGCTTTTCCTATTCCGTTGGCACCACCAGTTACAATGGCCCTTTTTCCTTTGAGTTTGTGTTCCATAGCGGTTTTGATTTTTTCTCACCATCTATGGATTAAGTTAAGAACTTTATTTAGAAAAAGCCAGCAATCGCATCAGAAGTTAAACATCCATTCCTCAATAGGAAGAAATGCTTCTTCGTAATCGGCTTCGAAATAATCCAGACCATAAGATTCTTCAGAAAGCATCCAGGGTTCAATTTCCAAAAATTCTTCCTCGTATTCATCTGTAAAATAATGATTCAATGCAACAGCGGCATTTGCTGTTTCAGGTTTTGTGAAAGTTAGGGGATCAAGCATCCAGGCTTCAACTTCTCTGAATTCATCCTTTTCTGCAAATGATTCTGCATCTAACATCCAGGCTTCAATATTAGCAGCCTCTTCTTTCACGGTTTCGAGCACTGCAAACAAACGGTTGTTGTTGCGCTCTTCATAACCCTTTAAAGGTTTCTCTGTACTATTGGTTGCATTTGCATTTAATGAAACGGCCAATAAAAGTGCTGAAAAAATAACTGAAGTTTTCATTTCCTATCCTCCTGTTTAGTTTAGTAATTGTATTGCTGACAGGAGTAAATCAATAGCGATGCCAAAGACATCAATAATCTACAATTCAATACCTTACGTAGAATGTAATTATATTTGAAAGAGAAAAAGTGTTTAGTTATGCAACAAAGATGTGTTCGTTATCGGACATAAAAGAGGCTGTCTCAAAAGTACAATACTCCAAAGGTGTGTCATATTGAGTGTAGTCGAAACATCTGTCTTTCAAAGGAAAAGATTCTTCGACGAGCTCAGAATGACATCAAATTTGGACTTTTGAGACAGCCTCATTCAATATCATAAAAAAATAATGTTCTAATTCTCCATTTTTGCCTTCAGGTTTTCAGCCAGTGTAGCCAAAAAGTCTTCGGTATTGAGGTAATGCTCCTCATTCATATCCTTACCGTGAATGGTTAATGCCAAATCTTTGGTCATTTTACCGCTTTCGACGGTATCAATACAAACCTGCTCCAAAGTAAGGGCAAATTTGATCAATTCTTCATTTCCGTCCAGTTTTCCACGAAATTCCAACCCTCTCGTCCATGCAAATATTGAAGCAATGGGATTGGTAGAAGTAGGTTTACCGGCCTGATGCTGTCGGTAGTGACGTGTCACGGTGCCATGGGCAGCTTCTGCCTCCATGGTTTTTCCATCGGGAGTGACAAGTGTGGAAGTCATCAGCCCCAGCGAACCAAATCCCTGTGCCAGGGTGTCTGATTGCACATCTCCGTCATAATTTTTGCAGGCCCAAACAAAACGACCGTCCCATTTCAACGCAGCAGCCACCATGTCATCAATCAGGCGATGTTCATAGGTGATTCCCAATTCTTCAAATTTCGTTTTATAATCACTTTCATAAATTTCCTGAAAGATATCTTTGAAACGACCATCATATTTCTTCAGAATGGTGTTTTTGGTAGAAAGATAAAGGGGCCACTTTTTCATGATGGCCTGATTGAAACAGCTGTGCGCAAATCCGCGAATACTTTCATCGGTATTGTACATGGCCATGGCTACTCCATCACCTTCAAAATCGTAAACGTTAAACTCCTGGGGAACAGAACCATCTTCAGGAGTAAAAGTAATAGTAAGTTTACCTTTTCCTTTGGTTACAAAATCGGTGGCACGGTACTGATCACCAAAAGCATGACGGCCAATACAAATAGGATGTTCCCAGCCGGGAACCAGACGCGGAACATTTTTGATCAGGATAGGCTCGCGAAACACAGTACCTCCAATGATGTTACGAATGGTTCCATTGGGGGATTTCCACATTTGTTTCAGCCCAAATTCTTCCACTCTGTTTTCGTCAGGTGTAATGGTAGCACATTTAATCCCCACGTGGTATTTCTGAATAGCCTTTGCCGCATCCACCGTAATCTGGTCATCAGTAGCATCGCGGCTTTCCATCCCCAGGTCATAGTATTTGATGTCCAAATCAAGATAAGGCAGAATCAGTTGCTCTTTAATCATTTTCCAGATGACTCTTGTCATCTCATCACCATCCAGCTCAACCACCGGATTCTGAACTTTAATTTTCGTCATAGGTCAATTGTTTGTATATCAATTAGGTCAAATTAACATTTCTCAATTCCACAAAGTTCACCCGTCACGTATTTTTATTCAATATCCAAGTTAAGCATATTCCTTAACTTCTCCAGTGTTGGATTTTTCTCTGCCAGCACTTTGTACTTGTCAGCGGCGGTAAATGCTTTCTGCGGCCCCCTATCCTCCCTGATGTATTCTACTTCCAACTGCAACTGAGCGTTCTTAAGATCCCGCTTCAGAAAATTAAACAGCCCGGCCTTCTCCTTCATCAGCTCCACTTCCTGCGTTTCATTCTTCAGGGGAAAGACCACCACATGGTCTCCTTTCAGGCGTGGTGAATGGGCCGTAAGCATACTAAACAAACGTGGATTGGTTTGTTCTACAGACCTGGCATATCCATTCCAGGATTTTTGCAATTGTTCAGGAGTAAAAACCTCTTTCCATCCGACATCCACGCCACTGTCAGCAACTGTTGTCCCATTCTCCTCAGGTTCACGGGATGACTGATTAACGAGGCGACTTCCCGGTGTAGTAAACGACTTAATAGAGACACTCTTAAGCGTCTTGGAAACTCCCTGTCCGGTAGTTGCTTCGGCTTTGGCTCCACTGCTCTTTTGCCCTCCGGAAGGGGGCGCACTTATCGTGCGGCTTGTGTTGTTTCCGTTGCTTTTACTACCTCCGGAATCCTTTTCGGCCTTTTGCTCATCTACTTTTTTTTTTCGGTAAGCAGACGCGACAGCTTAATCAGTGCAAACTCAGTATGAAGTCGTTTATTACGGGCATTTCGGAATTGAATATCACAGTTGGTGGCTATTTCAAGGGCATACACCAGAAAATCCAGCGGACAGGCCTTGGCCTGCTCAAGATATTTTTCTCTGATAGAAGCTCCCACCTCTAATAACCCCACTGTGGCCTGGTCTTTACACATCATCAAATCGCGCAGATGGCTGCAAAGTCCGGCTATAAAATGTCCGGCATCAAAGCCATGATCCAAAATCTCATTCAGCAACAAAAGTGCCTGCGTAGTATCCTCTTTCAAAAAGGCATCTACCAGCTTGAAGTAATAATCATAATCCAATACATTCAGGTTGTCGATAACCTGCTGATAGGAGATATTTTTGCCGGAGAAAGCCACAATCTGATCGAAAATGGACAATGCATCACGCATGGCCCCATCTGCTTTCTGGGCAATCACATTCAATCCTTCATCCTCAGCGGAGACTCCCTCCTTCTCTGCCACATATTTCAGGTGATTCACTGCATCTTCCACTGTTATCCGGTTAAAATCAAAAACCTGACAACGGGAAAGAATGGTGGGTAATATTTTATGTTTTTCGGTAGTGGCCAGAATGAAAATCGCATGCCTGGGAGGCTCTTCAAGGGTCTTTAAGAAAGCATTAAAAGCAGCCTGTGACAACATGTGCACCTCGTCGATGATGTATACACTGTAATGTCCCATCTGAGGAGGAATTCGCACTTTGTCTATCAGCGAACGAATGTCTTCAACCGAGTTGTTACTGGCCGCATCCAGCTCATGGATATTGTAGGAACGGTTTTCGTTAAAGGAGCGACAGGAGTCGCACTCATTACAAGCCTCAAAATCGGCCGAGATATTACTACAGTTGATGGTTTTGGCGAAAATCCTTGCACAGGTTGTTTTTCCTACCCCCCGGGGCCCACAAAATAAATAGGCATGGGCCAGATGTTGATTTTTGATGGCATTTTTCAGGGTGGTAGTAATGTTCCTCTGACCAACCACCGATTCAAATGTATCGGGTCTGTATTTTCGTGCCGAAACTATATATTCCATAATATTTTTCTATGAGCGCAACAAATATAATCAAATCCGACGTGTCGGCCAACAATCTGCCTATTCGCGGCAGCGCAATACTTCGTAAATCAATATTCCTGCAGCTACGGAAACATTCAGCGAACCAATCTCTCCGCGTATAGGAATTGAAACATGTGCATCTGCCATTTTCAACAACTGTCCGGATACTCCTTTATCTTCAGCTCCCATAATCAGCGCTACAGGGCCTTTATATCCGGCTTTACGATAATCCACATCTCCCTTCTCAGAAGCTGCAGCAATAGTAAAGTTCCGATCCTTCAGGTGGCGCAACACGTAATAAAGATTTTTCTCTCTGCATACAGGCACACGAAATAAGGCTCCTGCCGAAGTTTTGATCGCATCGGAAGTTACCGAAACACTTCCTTTCTCCGGCAGTACGATGGCATCTACTCCGGCACATTCGGCGGTACGCGCTATGGCCCCGAAATTTCGTACATCGGTAATACCATCCAGCACCAGTACAAATGGATCGCGTCCACCAGCTATTACATTTTCCACCACACGCTCAAAATTGTGGTACTCCACAGGTGGCAGGTAAGCCACCACTCCCTGGTGGTTCTTTTTGGTTGCCCAGTCAATACGCTCCGGCTTCACTTTTTTAAAAGTGACCTCCTTTTCCCTGATAATATCGTACAGTTCTTTTGCCAGGTTGCCTTTAAGATTTTCACTGATCAGTACCCGTTCGATATCACGGCCGCCCTGAATGGCTTCGATTACTGCGCGAATTCCGTATATTATTTCTTTTGCCATACTATTTGTTGTTAGTCCGTAGAATTTAGAGGTTAGATAGTAAGAGGTTAAAAAATCATATATTAATCTTAATTCAATTTTATAGAGTTATTGGGTCAAATACCTTCATCCAGCACCATTCTTTTTTGTTGTAATTCTTCCAGTTCCAAATGAGCTTCTTCCCATTGTTGCATTCTCTCCTCCAGATTCTTTTGTATTTTCTGATACATTTCAAAAACAGCAGGATCAGAAGCTTTTTCCGGGTTTTCCATGACAGCAGACAGACCTTCCAGTTCCTTTTCCAGTCGTGCGATGTCTTCCTCCGATGTGGACACCATGTTTTCCGCTTTTTTGATGCTTTTATTGAGTTCTTTTCGTTCTGCAAAAGATATTTTTCCCGATGGGGCGTTCACAGCAGAATTTCCACCTGTCTGCTTCTTATTATCTTTGGGAGGTGTTTTCTCCAATTCCCGGAGGTTTTCCATCTTTTTCTTTTTCAGAAAATCATAAATTCCCCCCAGATGTTCCTTTATTTTTTTGTTGCTGAATTCAAAAATCCGGTCTGTGAGTCCATCCAGAAATTCACGGTCGTGCGAAACAACCAGTACTGCCCCTTCAAAATCGTTAATTGCCTGTTTTAATATGTCTTTGGATCGCATATCCAGGTGATTGGTGGGCTCATCCAAAATAAGGAGATTGACAGGCTCCAGCAATAGCATAACCATAGCCAAACGGGTGCGTTCACCCCCCGACAGCACGGATACTTTTTTGTCTACTTCTTCCCCACTAAAAAGAAATGCTCCCAGCAAATCTCTCACCTTGGTACGGATGTCACCAACAGCCACTTTATCCACTGTCTCAAACACAGTAAGGTTTTCATCCAGTCGCTCTGCCTGATTCTGAGCAAAATAACCAATCTTTACCTGATGCCCAATCTGAGCTTCTCCCTCATAACGGATTTCCTGCATGATAATGCGCGCCAGCGTGGTCTTTCCTTCGCCGTTTTTTCCCACAAAGGCGACCTTTTCTCCTCTTTCGATATTAAAATCAATATCGTCCAGTACCTTCAGGTCACCATACGATTTGGAAACATGCTTTCCCCTGACCACCACTTTTCCTGAATGGGGAGCCGGTGGAAACTTAATATTGAGCTTACTGTTGTCGAACTCATCCACCTCTATACGTTCCATTTTTTCCAGCTGCTTAATGCGCGACTGCACCTGCACTGCCTTGGTGGCTTTGTAGCGAAACCGTTCGATAAACTGCTCGGTATCTTCAATCTTTTTTTGCTGATTGCGATAAGCAGCCAACTGCTGCTCGCGCCTTTCATGCCTCAACGCTACAAACTGGGAATAAGAAGCCTTATAATCATAGATCCTGCCTAATGAAATCTCAATGGTACGATTGGTCACATTATCCAGAAAAGCCTTATCGTGCGAAATAAGCACCACTGCACCGCTGTAACTTTTCAGAAAATCTTCGAGCCAGGTAATCGACTCAATATCCAAATGGTTAGTTGGCTCATCCAGCAGGAACAAGTCAGGTTTGCGCAAAAGAATCTTGGCCAGCTCAATGCGCATCCGCCATCCACCGCTAAACTCAGAAGTAGCTCTTTCAAAATCGGAGGGTTTAAATCCCAGCCCTTTAAGGGTCACTTCTATCCTCGATCGGTAATCATGCCCGCCAAACATATTGAAGCGTTCATTGGCTTCGGTCAACTGGTCAATCAAAGAAAGGTATTCCTGCGAATGATAGTCCTCTCTGTGATTGATGGCCTCGGTCAGTTGTTCAATTTTGTGCTCCAGATGTTTGATTTCGGCAAAAGCCTGCTCGGTTTCTTCAAATACAGAAAACCGGTCATCATGTTTCATCACCTGGGGAAGATAGCCTACGGTAAAATCCTTTGGCATGGTCACCTCTCCCGAAGTGGGTTCCTGCAGGCCGGTAATCACTTTCAACAAAGTTGTTTTTCCGGCACCGTTCTTACCAACCAGCCCAATCCGGTCGCGTGGATTAATCAAAAAAGAGACCTCCTCAAAAAGCAGAAAAGTACCAAAATCAAGTGTCAGTTGGTTAACAGAAACCATATTAAAAATGCATTAAAACGATTCAAAAGTATTTGTCTCCTCCATATTTACTGCCGGCTGAAAAGAGATCACCGGAACTCTCTCCACATTAAATCCCGGCTGAAATTTCAGCAGGAAAATTCCATCATTGTAGAACCCGCCCCAGTTGGAGATACGTTTGAAGGAGAAATTGAACTGTACTGGTTGTAAATTGAGCATGGGTTCCTGACAAAATTCAAAGTTTTTGCCCCGCCGGGTGAGTGATGAAATAAAATAATAGGCCACATCGTAGCCCCAGGCCCCATAGCGGGAGTAACCCGATGAAGAAGAGGAACTCTGAAAATAGGAAGAAACGGCATGTGGCTCTGTATGGTACCAATCCCGGTATTTCTCCAAAAACTTCTCTGTTTTCTCACTCTGATAATCAAATGCAAAAAAAGTGAAAATCTGTGTGTTGAGCGTAAACATATCTTCCGGCTCAATGGATTGTGCACGAAGCCATTCGGTCATTCCAAACAGAGAGATTTTCACCTTTCCTTTCTCAGCAATTCCTGCCAATGTGGGCACTATTTTGGAAATGGCAGCCTCACTGTTGGAAGGAACCACTACATAGTTTTTCTTAAGCGGATCAAGCAAAGCTTCCAGATTGGTCATATCTTCCTTACCCACCATCTGGTACTCCCGGTAATTGATATCCTTGTTGAGTGAAAACTCATTGAAAAAGACTTTTTGCCGCAGTTTATCCAGAAAAGCTGAAGCATAAGGATCATTACCCTCCGGAATAATAGCCAGCAGATTGTAGGATTCGGACTGGCGGACAATCTCACTGGACATCTTCTCAAACAAGAGCGTATCGGGCGTATTCACCTGGAAAACATACGGATTCCGATCCAATACGGGGTTGACATTAGAGAGAGGGTAAACCAGCTTTATTTCATGCTCTATAGCAAATTCCGAAACCAGCTCCAGATTCTCCGAACGTGCAGGACCGATAATCATGTCCACTTCTTTCAGTTCGGGATGAGAACTCAAAAGCAATTGCACGTTTCCGTTGTTTTGAGCAATATCATATACCGATAAATCCACATTGACGTTTTGATTTTTCAAATCGTCCAGAGCCACCAACACCCCCTCATAAAACTCGGCAAAAATTCTTGACCTTCGGGCAATAACTGGATATTTACGTGCGGTACGAATAGTGTCACCGTTTTCAATTTTCATAAGTACATTGGCCTCTTCTGTTTCATCCAATGCAAAAGGAAGTAACAACGCAACCCTGGCTGGCCGGGCATGACCAATTCCTTCCTTATTTTCACACAAATCCTCTGTAGGAATTATGCGCTCGATCCGGAGGGAGTCAGGCAACGTCTCAATTTCTTCTTCCTTTTCGGAAATACCCGACAGATTTTGAACAAACCACTGATCCATGGGAATTTTTAACTCACTGCCCTTTTTTAGATTGGAGAAATCCACATTTGGGTTTACCTTTCTAATGGTCTCCATATCCACATTGTACTGACGTGAGATAGAAAAGAGTGTTTCTTTGCGTCTCACCCGGTGCATCTCAAAAAGATCCTGATCCCGGCCTTCCTGGTGTTCCACCCCGGCTATACCTGTTTGTTGTCTGGGAATCCGCAACATATACCCGGGCTTCAGATCGTCGGTATTCACATCGGGATTGGCATCCTGGAGGACAGAAAGGTCAACCTGATACTGGCGGCTGATGGAATAGAGGGTCTGACCGGGTTTAATTTCGTGATACAGAAAAGTTTCTCCCTGAATCACTCCGGATGTTGTTTCTGTTCCACTTACAGAAGCCAAGGAACTACTTTCACGGGGGATACGCACTGACGTGCCGGGCAACAAATTACCACTTCGAAGCGCGGGGTTGTTGTTCAGAATTTCATCGACAGTGACATTAAAACTACGGGCAATGGAATACAGCGTATTTCCAGGCTTAACCTCATGATAGATAAAATTTTCTTCCACGCTGGTTCCAGCATCCTGATGGGTCTCATCTTTAACCGGAACCCGTATAATGCTTCCTACAATCAACTGCTCCTCAGCACCTCTGTTGTACCGATAGATGTCTTCCACCTCCACGTCATACTTACGCGAAATATACCAGGCAGTCTGACCTTTCTCCACCGTATGTAAAATAAAATTCCCGGTACGTTCTATTACTTCCGGGTTGTCGTTTCTCCCCTCAATAACCGGAATTCGAATAACCTGATCTTTTTTGAGTCCCTCGCCAATATTCGGGTTGGCTCCAAGAATCTCCTGCTGCGTAACGTTATATTGGCGGGCGATAGAATAAAATCCTTCACCGGCTTTTACAACATGCAGAAAATACTCTTTTCCATCAATAACAATTCTGTGTGCTTCACCAGCCAGATTATTTTGAGCTGGGGTATCAGACCACACACAAGACATCAACCAAATAAAAAATATCAGCACCCTGCTTTTCCGGAAATGATTATTTAACATGACTATCGCTTTCAAAATCGGTTTCAATGGCGTACAAAATTCGCAAAATTTAATCAAACAAAGTACCAAAGATATGTTTTTTACAAAATAAAACTAAAGCCCCTGCCAAACGAGACGTCTGCCAGGGGCTTTCTGTTTTTACAAACTGAAAATTTTTTAACCTGCGATTTTCAAATAACAATTGTATCTGAAGTTTCTGCTTCTCTGTGAAGTCGCACAGAACAGATTGCTTTGAGCTAAATCAGCCAATCACAAGTTTTAAAATATCTAAAAAGGTTTACCTTATTGCCTGATCAATCCCTCGAGTTCTTTCAACTGATGCTTAAACTCGGTATTGGTTTCCTGAAGGTTTTTCACTGCCTTGCAAGCATGCAAAACCGTGGCATGATCCCGCTGTCCGATCTGCGAGCCAATGGCCGAAAGTGAGGAATTGGTCATGTTTTTTGAAAAATACATCGCCACTTGTCGTGCCTGCACTATTTCACGTTTCCGGGTTTTGGACTGCAAAGCATCCATATTCAAACCGTAGAAATCGCAAACTTTCTTCTGAATCTGCTCAACTGTCACTTCACGCTGTGGTTTGCTAACCAGACGGTTTATAACATCACGGGCGATATCAATGGTTATTTCGGCCTTATTCAGGGTGGACATAGCCAGAAGAGAAATCAAGGCGCCCTCCAACTCCCGCACATTATCCGTAATATGAGAAGCAATGTAATGCACCACTTCTTCGGAAACTGAAATTCCGTCCTTGTAAATTTTATTTTTCAGGATCTCCACTCGTGTGCCAAAATCGGGGGACTGTATATCTGCCGGAAGTCCCCATTTAAAGCGCGTCAACAAACGTTCTTTCATTCCTTTCAGATCCACAGGAGCTTTATCGGATGTTAAAATCAACTGCTTGCCCGACTGATGCAGATGGTTGAAAATATGAAAAAAAGTATTTTGTGTACCTTCTTTGCCTGCCAGCTCCTGAATATCATCAATGATCAGCACATCAATCATCTGGTAAAAATGCATAAAATCATTGGCTGAATTTCTGGCAACAGAATCGGTATACTGAGTAGTAAACTTATTGGCGCTTACATAAAGCACTGTTTTTTCCGGATATACTTTTTTCACCTCAATACCAATTGCCTGGGCTAAATGCGTCTTCCCCAATCCGCTATTCCCATATAAAAACAATGGGTTAAATGCCGTTTTCCCGGGATTTTTGGCCACCGCATCACTGGCCGATCGTGCCAGCCGGTTGCAATCACCTTCCACAAAATTGTCAAAAGTATATTCAGGATTCAACTGGGGATCAATATCCAGTTTTTTTACCCCCGGTATAATAAATGGATTTCTGATTTGTGGTTGCTCCTGACGACTGTACTTTTTATCCACCGCACGGTTACGCAAATCATGACGCTCAGCCGTAGGATAATTAACGGTGTAAGAATTGGAAACCGAAGGGGTTTGCTTGCGGGCCATCACGACACTGTACTCCAACTTGGCGCCGTGACCAATTATGTCACGAAGAGCTTTCCCTACCAGTTTTATGTATTGCTCTTCTATGAACTCATAAAAATAGTAGGTAGGAACCTGAATCGTAAGCACTCTGTTTTCCACTTTAAGGGGGACAATCGGTTCAAACCAGGTATGAAAATCATTACCCGGTATAGAGGCCTGAATGTAACTAAGACACTCAGCCCATATTTGCTTATGATCCAGTTTGGTTTCTACGCCTTCCATTTTTACAATATGATTAATAATTTTTGCTTCGGTAAGGACAAAATTTGCTAAAAAAAACTGGAAAAAAAAATGGGTTTGGGGTTGAAATTTCTGGAATTACTTTATTCTGTTAATAGTCAAACCTTTGAAATTAACCCCTCCCAAAACACTGATTATCAAGGGAGAAGTAGTTTATTTTAACTTTCAATTAACACTTACAAAACATTGAGCTAAAGGAGGTTGAACAGAAATTAAAAAAAATAATTCTTTTCGTCAAATAATTTTGGGACACAATTCTATTTAACAGAAGATCAACGTTCAACTCCGGTTTGTCTTAAGGCTTTAATTAGTCGAACCGGCCGTCCATCCTGGTATGCCACCACATCAGCTTCCGGAAACCGAAAAATAATTTCATCCCGAACGGCCTTTATTTCAATATAGGAAGATGAGTTCCCAACAGTATAAGTGTATTTTCGACCATTGGTATCTTCAAATATGCGGTATTTTTCTTTTACCATTTGGTTTTTTATATCAAGCGGTTCATCCGATTCAGCCACTTTAACTTTAAACACAATTCCTTGCTGTTCGGCACGCTCCTCCGAAACATCAATATAGACATCCCGGCCAAAATCCACAGCCGAGAAATTCAAATACCGTCCGGGATTGTGTCGCATATCAGCAAGCAGTCGATCCAGATTGGCGGAAGCATCCATCAAGTTGTAATACAACCCTTCATCGGAGAGCAATAGGCCCAGGCTGCCATCACCGCTTTGAGCCTGCTTAAGGATTGAGTTCACCAGCATCAAACCGGAGTCCAGCCTGAGCGCCAGACTGTCAAGTTGCATTGCATTCAGCTGCCCGCTAAAACCAGCGACATTCTCCATGGCAGCGGCAATATTCTCCTGTTGACGGGCCAACTCACCTGTTACCGTATCTATATTGGCAATGGTTCTGTTTAAAGCCCCTCCGTTGCCCAACGAAGCATTTACTGCAGCGGTAGTTTGTTCCAGATTGCGCATCATCCCACGAAAACTCTTCATCCCCTCTTCCAGATTTTTATTGTTCTCATCAGAAAAAACGGAGGACAAACTATTAAGAGTGGAATCCATTCTTACCACCAGGTTCTCTACCTTATTTTTTACGGGTCCCAATTCCTCGGTAAGTCCACCTTCAATATCGGTTTTCAAGGTATCTCCCTCCTGAAGAGGAACTCCCCCGCCACCATCCAGAAAACGAACTGCCTTGGCTCCCATCAGGTCGAAACTGTAAATTTGAGCAACGGTATTCTCGTTTAACGGCATTTCCTTATTGAGAGAGAATACCACTAAAAAACGATCCTGCCCGGTTGCATTAAAAGTAATTTCCCGAACAGAACCCACTTTATATCCATGGTAATGTATGGGACTGGCTTCCGTAAGACCATCTACTTTTGAATAGACACCATAATAAAGGGTTCCTGAATCGAAAATATTTTTCCCTTTCAAAAAACTAAAGCCCCATATTAATATTACCAGGGCAGCCACTATGGTTATGGCAATTTTATACTCTTTTTTCAGTTTTATCATGAAATATATTTTTTGGTTCAGGTTAAGAAGAAAATATCCTCAAAAAACACTGGTTTTTACAATTTGTAAATACTTCTCCACTCCATTCCAACACTCCCCGGGTGATCAATGTTTCCCTATTCAGGGAAGAACACGCTTTCCGTTTTTAAATCCCACAATAAAACAATCCGGGACAACTTTTTTTACTTCAGGCAAAATTTCAAGTATATCATCCTGGTTGGAAGCCAGACCGGTGGTATACTTATAATAATTACCTTCCTGATACTCCCAGACAGAATCAAAATGCCGGAACACTCCTTCATCCTTCTTCAGGGGTTTATTGGAACTGGCAATTTGAATCCGGTATTGGACGGATGAAGCGGCGTCCTCTTTTCCATCACGGCCATCATTTTTACCATCGGACGTTGAAACCGGTGAAGAAACAACATTGTTGGTGGCCATCAGTTGGGAATTCACCTGATCAAAATGTTCCTTGTAATCCCGAATGGCTCTAAAAATAGCAGATGCAAGATAAACCTTCCCATTTTCGGAATTCATAAACCGTTCCTCATTGCGATTGCTCAAAAATCCTATTTCCACCAGCACTCCTGGCATAGAGGTTTCCCGCAGCACCAGAAAACCTGCCTGTTTTACACCACGGTCATGACGTCCAACTCTTTCTTTGAATTGCTTTTGAACAGCCGATGCAAAATTGATGCTTTGATCGAGATACACATTCTGCATCAGTTCGAAAATAATGTACGACTCGGTAGAATTTGGATCAAAGCCCTCATATTTTGCCTTGTAGTTATCCTCAAGCACAATTACCGAGTTCTCTTTTTTTGCCACTTCCAGGTTCTCCTCGGATCGGTGAAGTCCCAAAACAAACGTTTCGGCACCATAAATGCGTGAAGTGGAAATGGAATTGGCATGGATAGAAACAAACAGATCAGCATCGTTCTCATTGGCAATATGGGCCCTTTCATTCAAAGGTACAAATACGTCCTTATCGCGCGTCATTACCACATTGAGCTCCGGCAGGTATTGCTTCAGGTAATCACGCACCCTCAGGGCCACATCCAAAACAAGATCCTTTTCCTTACTATTGCGTCCTTGTGCTCCTGAGTCTTTCCCCCCATGTCCAGGATCCAGAATGACCGTTCTGAGTTTTACAGGTTCTTTATTTTGTGCATTCACTGAAAACGTAAGAAACAGCAAAACGCCTGTAACACAAAGAAAGTGCAGAAATTTTCGTGGATAATATGAACCTAAAGAAATACACGCCATAACCAGACAATATTGTTATTGATGCAAATTTGCAGCTTTTAAATACAAATACCATCCCAAAAATAAAAAATATTGCATTCCTGCTCAATTTTATTCCCAACGTGAATGAATGATTTCAGTCATCTTCTGTAGGCCCTTACGCAAGTAGCCCAAAAGAATCCGTAGTTACTTTTTATGAATTGGCCTCAATTTTGCGGTAAAAAGCTCTTCAAAGACCTTTTTTTAACTTATTTTTGTGCTGTTTTTCAAATGTCCATATACCCGTTTAGACAGGTTAGAAATATATCTATCTTGATACCACAATCATACAAATACCAAACATCTGTTTTAGCAGCCGGTTTTTTTCTGGCCCTATTCTTCTTTTGGGGAACTCTCCTTCCGACCCGGGGGCAGGAACCCTTGCTGCAGGATACACTTTTCATCCCTCCTTCAGATACATTGTCACAAACTACAGACACAATGCAAACCAGGGAATCCCGTCCTCCCGTGATTGAAGCTGAGGTAGATTATTCTGCAACTGATTCTATCAAATTTGTGGGCAATAAAGTATTCTTATATGGTGATGCCAGTGTCAGTTATCAGGAAGTATTGTTGACTGCCTATCAGATAGAACTGGATCTGGACAGCAGTCTGGCTTATGCTACCGGACGAATTGATTCCACAGGTACAGAAACAGGTTTACCGGTATTTAAAGATCCCAGCGGAGAATATACCATGCGCTCTATTCGGTACAATTTTGAAACAGAAAAGGCCATCATAGAGCATGTCGTGACGGAACAAGGCGAAGGATATGTGGTGAGCCACCGGGCAAAAAAACTAAAGGACAATGTCTATTGTCTCCGAAATGGGAAATATACCACCTGTACCAACCACGATCATCCTCACTTTTATCTGAATATGACCAAAGCCAAGGTAATTCCTGGTAAAAAAATCATTACCGGGCCCGCTTATCTGGTGATTGAAGATGTAACCATGCCTTTTGTCGTGCCTTTTGGATTTGTACCCAGCACTTCCAGTTACAGTTCGGGCTTTTTACTTCCCTCTTACGGGGAGGAGAGCAACCGTGGATTCTTTTTGCGCGATGGTGGGTATTACTGGGCTGCCAATGACTATTTCGATCTCTCCATGACAGGCGACATATACACAAACGGATCCTGGGGAACCCGCTTTAATTCCAAATACAAAGTCCGGTACAGGTTCTCCGGCAATCTGAGTTTTCAGTATATTACTAATATTACCAGTGAAAAAGAACTGCCTGACTATAGCAAAAGCACGGATATGTCGATTAACTGGTCGCACAGTCAGGATTCCAAAGCCAATCCCTACCGCCGCTTTTCGGCCAGTGTCAATTTCTCTACCAGCTCTTTCGACCGCAATAACGTGGGAAGTATTATTAACCCGAGACAGTTGGCCACAAATACCAAAAGATCCAGTATTTCCTATTCCCGACAATTTCCGGGTACACCTTTTAATTTCTCGGCCAATGCACAGCACTCACAAAACAGCCGCGATACCACCATTGACCTGACCATCCCCAACCTCACCCTCACCATGAACAGAATCTATCCGTTCAAAAGCAAAAATAAAATAGGCTCCAAAGAAAGCTGGTATGAGAAAATCAGCATGAGTTATACGGGTAACGCTAGTAACCGGATTTCTACAAAAGAAAGTGAGCTGATGAATTCCAGCCTGACAGAAGATTGGAAGAACGGTATTCAGCACTCCATTCCGGTGAGTATGAATTTCAAATTGTTTAAATATTTTACCCTATCACCAAGTTTTAATTATAAGGAACGATGGTATTTCAAGTCCATTGAAAAGTCGTATGATGAAGAACAGCAGAAAGTTGTTGTTTCAGATACCACTCAGGGCTTCAATCGCGTTTATGATTACAGCTTCAGTGT
>DHQK01000069.1:17033-18619 GCA_002411085.1 Marinilabilia sp. UBA5340
ATACAAGCCATCCGACACATGATGACTCCCTCGGTGAGCTTTAGTTACAGTCCTGATTTTGGCGATCCCAAATACGGATATTACGACTGGTTTGAATATTATGATCCCAACCGCGACGAGGTTGTAAGGCATGATTACTCCATTTATGAAGGAGCCATGTACGGCGTCCCGGGAAGAGGAGAATCTGGTTCTATGAGTTTTGGTCTGAACAACAACCTGGAAATGAAGGTCAAAAGCCGGAAAGACAGTACCGGGTATAAAAAAATTGCCCTTCTGGAATCTTTGAACTTTAGCACCTCCTACAATTTCCTGGCTGACTCAATGAACTGGTCCAGAATAAATATGAGCGGACGCACCAAAGTTTTGGGGACAGCTGTCAATTTTAATGCTTTATTCGATCCCTACACCATCAAACTGGACGAACGAGGCAATCCCACCAGAGTAAACACGCTTCTTTGGAATGACAAAAAAAGAATCGCCCGTCTGGAAAATGCCAGTCTCAGTTTTGGTCTAAATTTCGGATCCAAAGATTTTCAAAAAGACAAAAAAGATCAGAATGATAGCAGTTCTGAATTTCCGGAAGGCGAAACACCCCCCGATGGAATGCCTGATCCCAACTCACCTCAACAGCAATCAGCCTCTGCATCACAGGAAATACCTGAATATGCACCGTTTTCCATGCCCTGGAATCTGTCTTTCAACTACAACATGAGAATTGTTCAGGACAAGTTTAACAAAGAGCGGATGGCCTACGATAAAAAATTCACTGCCGACATCAGTCTGAATGGAAATGTGGAACTCACGCCCAAATGGTCTATCAATTTCAGTACAGGATACAATCTGGATCGAAAGGAGATTTCCCATACCAATGTACGCATCAATCGTGATCTACACTGTTGGAGCATGAGTTTTAACCTGGTGCCCGTTGGTTCGTACAAATCCTATTTCTTCAGTATTGCTGTCAATAGCAGCATGTTGCGCGACCTGAAATACGAAAAACGCAGTCACCCCAGAGACAACCCGGGATTTGGTAATTTTTAACATGACTAACTATTAGCTCTTGGCTGGTAGCTCGTAGCTCATAGTTCGTGGCTGAGAAGTTGCTTGTATATTCGGTGGTTCATTCGTACATTGATTCAAATTATCGATGCATTAAACCAGACAAAGAAACAACTTGGGTTATTAAAAACGGGAAATAGAAATCACTGAAGTCTGCCATTACAGATTTAACCTTGAAAAAAGTTCATCTCAGCGTTGAGGAAATCTTTAAACTCAGAACACGGAACATAAAACCCGGAATACGAAACGAAAACCATGAAAAAAATCATCTCCACCCCAAACGCACCACAAGCCATCGGGCCTTATAGTCAGGCCGTAATTACCGGCAATATGATTTTCATCTCCGGACAGGTCCCCATCAATCCTGAAACGGGAAAACTGATAGAAGGAGATATCAAAAGCCAGACAGAACAGGTGATGAAAAACCTGGACGCCATCCTCTCAGAGGCCGGATGTACCTTCAAAAGCGTAGTTAAAACCACTTGCCTTTTAAGTGATATTGCCAACTTTAAAGCAATGAACGAAGT
>DHQK01000069.1:18863-19068 GCA_002411085.1 Marinilabilia sp. UBA5340
TGGCGGTGAAATAAATTACTGATTCCGAAACCCTCAACTGCTCCGGAATCAGTATGCTGACCAATACAAATCCATGTGTTTTTAGTCATTCATGGATCAAAAAGGTCATGAATGCAAAAGTCTGACAAACAATCACACATTTGAACTTGAAAATGAAGAAATTTTTTAAAGTCACCCTTTGGGTCTTTCTCATAGTACTGATTTT